>CALVVD010000007.1 GCA_944363745.1 uncultured Bacilli bacterium
AGTGATACTTTAAGTGTTGGACAATCTTTAATAATACCAGGGATTAGTGCAGGAGATGATTTAGAAGATAATGAAGAAAATGATACAGTTCCTACTACTTATACAGTACAATCTGGTGATAGTCTATGGAGTATTGCTAATCGTTTTGGGGTAACTGTCAATGATTTAAAAGCTGCTAATGGTTTAACATCTAACTTATTATCAGTTGGACAAGTATTAATTATTCCTAAATCAGGTTCTACTACTCCAGGAACTCCAACCTATAATACCTATACAGTAGCTTCAGGTGATAGTTTATGGAGTATTGCTAATCGTTTTGGAACTACTGTTGATATGATAAAGTCTTTAAATAATTTAACATCTAATTTACTTTCTATTGGCCAAGTGTTACAAATACCAAATAATTGATGTAAAATCTAGTAAAAACCATTGATTTAGAAAGTCTTTCGTGCTATCCTTATTATGTAAGCAAGATATGCTTAAATTAATAGGAGGTTTTATAAATGAAAAAAGTAGAATTAGTTGAAGCTGTTGCAGAAAAAGCTGGTTTAACTAAAGCTGATGCAACTCGTGCTATTGATGCAACTTTTGAAGCTATTACTGAAGCCTTAGCTAATGGAGATAAAATTACATTAGTTGGATTTGGTACATTTGGTGTATCTCAAAGAGCTGCTCGCGAAGGACGTAATCCTAGAACTGGTGCAACTGTTCAAATTGCAGCTAGAAATGCTGTTTCATTTAAAGCAGGATCTGCTCTTAAAGATGCTGTAAACTAAAATATGAATTAAGCCAGAAATGGCTTTTTTTCTTTATGATTATTTATTTAGCTATTATAAATAGTATTACTTTTATTCTTTATGGAGTAGATAAGTTTCTTGCTGTTAAGCATTACTATAGAATTAGTGAAAGGCTTCTATATTTATTTAGTTTTTTAGGAGGAGCTTTAGGTGCACTTTTTGGTATGCTTTTCTTTAGACATAAAACCTTAAAATTAAAGTTTTATCTTGTTAATATTATATCTTTGATATTATGGGGTGTGATAATATGGAAATGTTTATACATTTAGATAATGATATATTTGATTTAGTTAAAAATGGTAAGAAAGATGTTGAGGTTAGACTTAATGATTCTAAAAGAAGAAATTTAAAAGTAGGAGATACTTTAATATTTCTTAGAAGACCTTTAGATAATGAAGAAATTAGAGCGAAAGTTTTATCTTTAGATTATTTTGATACTTTTGATTCTTTAGCTAATAAATATAAAATTGAAAGACTTTATTTAGATAATTTTACTAAGGAAGAATGGTTAAAGTTAATGGAAAGATTTTATACAAAAGAGGATGAAAAAGAATGGGGAGTTGTAGCAATTACTTTTAAAAAGATTTAATAAATGGTAAAATATAAATAGATAAGGTTGGGATAATAATGTTAGATACAGCTTTAAAAGTTTTAAATATGATAGAAGATAATTCTTATGAAGCTTATATTGTTGGAGGTTTTGTTCGTGATTATATAATGGGCATTAAATCTAATGATGTTGATATTACTACTAATGCTAAGCCTAAAGAATTAATTAAGATATTTCCTAATGCTAATTTAGATAATGCTTTATATGGCTCTATTACTGTTTATTATAATGATATAAGGTTTGAGATTACTACATATAGAAGGGAAAGTAATTATGATGATAATAGGCATCCTGATGCTATTAATTATGTTAGAGATTTGAAAACTGATTTAAAAAGAAGAGATTTTACTGTTAATACAATATGTATGGATAAGTTTGGTAATATCGTAGACTTGCTTAATTGTAAAGATGATATAAATAAGAAAATAATTAGAACTGTTATTGATCCTTTGAAGTCTTTTAAATTAGATTCTCTTAGAATATTAAGAGCGATTAGATTTGCTACTACTCTTAATTTTGAACTTGATAGTAATGTAGTTGAAGCGATTAGGCAATCAAAGTATTTACTTGAAAATTTATCTATTAATAGAAAAAAAGAAGAACTTGATAAAATCTTTAGCAGTTCTAATATGTTGAAGGGAATAGAATTAATTAAAAAATTTGAATTAGAGGATGTACTTAACCTTAAAAACATTAATAAAGTTAAAGCATGTAGTCAAGTTATTGGTGTATGGACTTTATTAGGTGTTGATGATATTTATCCTTTTACAAGAAATGAATTACAGTTAATGAAAAGTATTAGAAAGGTTATCGATAGTGACCCTTTAGATAAGTATAATCTTTATTATTATGGGTTATATGTTTGCAGTGTGGTAGCGGAGATAAAAGAAATTAGTAAAGATAAGATAATGGATATTTATAAAGATATGCCTATTCATAAGAGAAGTGATATAGTTATAGATTCTTATGATATTATGGAGTGTTTAAATATAAATGAAGGACCTATTTTGAGTAAGATATGGGAGAAATTAGAAAAAGATATTATTGATTTAAAAGTAATTAATGATGAAAAAGAGTTGATTTTAGATGTTAAAAAGATATATACTAATTTAGTATTAAAGAAGGAGGAAATTAATGAGACAAAAGCATCTAGTTAATTTACTTATGGATGGAAATATAGTAATACCTTTAGAGTTTTATAGAAGATATAAGAAATTAAATATTACTTTAGAAGAGTTCGTTTTTCTTATGTATTTAAGAAGTAAAGGCAATTTAATTATGTTTGATCCTGTTAAAATAGCAGAGGAGTTAGGATATACTTCAGTTGAAGTTTTAGAGCTTATTTCTTTACTTAGTGATAAGAAATTATTAGTAATAGATACTGTTAAGAATGATAAAGGTATTGTAGAAGAAAAGTTAGATTTAAATTTATTTTATGAGAAAATGGTTTCATTAATGTTAGATGATAAAGAATTAAATGAAGATAAGAAACTTGATAGTAATATTTTTTCTAATATTGAAAAAGAGTTTGGGAGAACTCTTAATCCTAGTGAAATTGAATTTATTAAGGCTTGGTCTAGTAATTTTAGTAGTGAATTAATTATAGAAGCAGTTAAAGAAGCGGTTTTAAATGGAGTTTCTAGTATTAGATATATAGATAAGATATTATATGAATGGGATAAAAAAGGGTTAAAGACAATAGATGATGTTAAGCATTTTTTAAATAAGAAAAAAAATGAGGTAATAGAACCTGTTGAGGTGTTTGACTATGACTGGTTTGATGAAGATGAAGAAGAGTGAAAAAGTTGTTATTATTAGAGATTATTTAAATGAATTATTTAAAGATCCTAAGTGTGAACTTAATTATAATAGTGATTATGAGCTTTTAATTGCGATTGTTCTTAGTGCTCAGACTACTGATAAAAGAGTTAATAGTGTTACTTCTATATTGTTTGATAGGTATAATAGTTTGGAAGAGTTAAGTAAAGCTGATATTAAAGATATAGAAGAGATTTTAAGGCCATTAGGTTCTTTTAGAAAGAAAGCATTTTATGTTAAAGAGATTGCTAGGATATTAGTAACTTCATATGATAGTAAAGTACCTATAAAAAGAGGACAATTAGAAGCGATGCCTGGAGTAGGGAGAAAGACGGTTAATGTGTTTTTAGGAGAGTTTTATAATATTCCATTGATTGCTGTTGATACTCATGTAGAGAGGGTTTCTAAAAGATTAGGACTTGCTAAAGATAGTGATAATGTTAGAGAAGTAGAAGAGAAGTTAAAGAGAGCTTTTAAGAGAGAAGAATGGGCTAAGATACATTTACAGTTAGTACTTTTTGGAAGATATCATTGTAAAGCAGTTAGTCCTAATTGTGATAATTGTAAATTGAAAGATATTTGTAAGTATGAAAAAAGAAGCTAGTTGTTAGCTTCTTTTTATGTTGTTGGTTCTGTTTCTGTTCCTGTACCTTCTTCTGGATCAGGAGGACTAGATCCTGTTATAGTAACAGTAATATTACCAGTTTCCTTAGTTTCTCCATCATAGGTAAATCTATATTTTAAGGTATAAGTACCAGGAGTACTTAGTGTTGATACAGAAGTACTAGTTACAGGTCCAGAAATACTTGATAAGGTCCAATTGCTTGTCTCGCTTGTTACATTGCTAGAACCATTATAGACGGTTACATAATTTGTAATATCACTAATATTAAATTGGGTTACATTAATAGCACTTGCTGTAATTCTTAAGTTAGCACTTTGTTTTTCTAAAGTATAAGTAGCAGCATCGCTATTTAGACCATCGTATTTTTGGAAGGTTGCAACTACTTTATAAGTACCGTATGGATTACTTGGATTATTAACAGTATAACTTGTATTAGTAGTAAATCCTAATAGAGTATTATTGAAATATACATTATAACCAAAGTCTCCATATGAAGAATCTACATTTCCAGGATTTACAGCATTCCAACTTAATTTTACGCTACCATTTGAATAAGTAGCAGTTAAACCAGTAGGTGTTGCTAAATTACTTGTTTCAGCAGTACCTTTAGGTTCATGATCCTTTTTAAAGAATTCATAAAGTATACTACCAGAGTATCCTGTTCCTGCTACTTTTGCAGTTGAGCTTCCTGCTATTAAAGGTACTCTAACAACACTATCAGGCATTGTAAATTCTTCTTTATCTTTTTCAAATACTTCTCCTGCAATGGCAGTGAATAGCTTATCACGTTGAATAGTTCCTGATAAGTTATGAAAGTAATAACCTTGTGCTACTGATTCAGGGGTTGTTTTTTCATAACCATACCACATTGCAATAACGGTTTTAGTAGTATAACCTACAACCCAGGAATCTCTTATAGCATCATCTGCCATACCAAGTCTTTTTCTTGTTGCTTCATCAAAGTTAGTAGTTCCTGTTTTCATAGCAACTCTATCCATCGCCCCACCACCAGTTATACTAGTGTCATCTAATATACTAGTTATCATAAAGGCAGTAGAGTCTTCCATGGCTTTTGTTTTTTCACTTTCGTGAGTATATTCTTCACCACTTGAGTTTAAGACAATTTTACTAACAGAGTATGGTTCATTATAATATCCTCCATTAGAGAAAGCTGCATATGCTCCAGCCATTTCAAGAGAATTAACACCTGTAAAGGCTCCTAAAGCATGAGCTTCATGAATTTTACCATTTTCTATTTCTGGTTCAATTCCTAATTTTTGAACAAATTCAATTATTTTAGAATTATCTACTTGTTGGAAAGCTTTTAAAGCTGGTATATTTCTTGATAATGATAGGGCTCTTCTTGTAGTCATATTACCCATAAAACTACCATCCCAGTTATTAATTTCTTGACCATTACTATATGAATAAGGTTCATCTACAAACATTTTATAATTATCATTACCATCATTATATCCAAAAGTAGAAGCATTATTATATTCAATTAATGGTCCATAATCAAATAATGGTTTAGCAGTTGATCCTGGTTGTCTTTTAATACTTTCACTAGTTGCAAAGTTTAAGGTATTAACACCAGTTTTATTTCGGCCAGCGCCAACAGCTAGTATTTTACCTGTTTCACTATCTAGAACAGTAACACCACTTTGAATAACATCATTTACCCAATTATAACTTTCTCCATTCATAACTCTATTAATACCATCTTGTTTATCACGATCTAGGTTAGTATATATTTGCATAGAAACAGTATATGGATTATAATCTTTACCTAATTTATCTTCTACTTCGGCAACAACAGTATCAATATAGCCTTGATATTCACTATTACCTGTTGTATCAGCAGAAGAATTGTAATTGACTAAGCTTTCAATACTAATAGAACTAGCTAAGTCTCTTTCTTCTTTTGTGATATAACCATGACGTTCCATTAAGTAAAGAACGGTATCACGTCTTTTAGTAACAGCTTCAATATTTTCTTCATTAGTAGGACGATAAGTATTAGGTGCTTGGAACATTCCTGCGATAATACTAGCTTCAGCTAAGTTTAAGTCTCCGACATCTTTATTAAAGTAAACTCTTGCTGCTTGACTAACACCATAAACATTTCCACCTAAGTTATGGTTATTAACATAAAATTCTATTATTTGCTCTTTAGTATAATTTTTTTCTAGTTTAAATATTGATAAATAAATATCTTGGAATTTTCTAATAACACCATCAAGTCCTGTAGCGATACTAGATGTTAAGCTATTTTTAACAACTTGCATTGAAAGAGTAGAAGCACCACCAGCATCAGAATTACCAAATACTTGACCAATAGATGCTCTTAAAAATCTAGGTGCATCAAATCCATTATGTTGGAAAAATCTTGAGTCTTCTGTAGCAACAATTGCATCTACTAGAACTTCAGGTAATTCATCATAAGTAACTTTATCACGCATTTCACTACCTAATTTAGCAAACTCATCACCATTTATATCATATAAAACAGTTGGTTCACTACTATCTAGTTTTTCTTTATCAAATTTAGGATTTGCAGATATTGCTATATATATCATAAAGACAATACCAGCAAGCATTACTAAAATACCAATAGATAGAATAATAATTAAAGCAGTGTTAACTATCTTTTTCTTTTTAGGTTTATTTTTAACACTATCTACTAGTTTAGCTAGCCCTACAATTATTAGTATTCCTACTCCCATAAAAGCAGTTATTAATAACCCTAGGACAAAATATCCTACAATCATTAGAATAATAAACATAATTAAAAAAATTAAAAATATATTATTCTTTTTTAGTTTTCTTTTAGTTTTAGTCTTTGCCATTATTTTTTACCTCCAAAAATTCATCTACTATTTTTAAGTAGTCAAGTCTAGGATTATAACCTTCCTTGATTAAGTATCCTTTTTCTTTAAAATATTTAACAGGTATTGATTTTCTAGTATTATTTTTTATAAAAGAAAAAAGGTCATCATCTTTTAATAAGTATGTTTTATTTAATAAATCAAAACGTACTACTATAAAACCGATTCCCCCATGTCTTGTTATATTTTCTAAATGTTTTATTTGGTGCTTATGAATATTTGCTAAAGGGAAAGCAGTTTTATTTTTAGTCTGTTTAGCTTCAAAGTCAATATAATAACCTTTATATATACCATTATAGTCTGTTGTTGATGGTTCTTCATAAAAAGCTTCTTTTATAGTTGAAGTACGATCTTTTCTAAAGTCAACTTTAGTAACTTTAATTGGTGTAGGCTTTTTATATATATATGCTATATCTTTACTTCTATAATATTCATTAGTTTGATTTATATCATCTTCAAGATTCATACCACGATGACTATAATTAATAATTTGATTATTACTTTTCTTTATCCCCATAGGATAATTCATTTATATCACCTTGTTACAATTATACTATAAATTTATAAAAAAGGCTATATATTTCTTAGTTGTTATCATCATTAGGTTTAACTACTTTTAATTCTCTTCTATTAGACCTTGCCATAATTTCATCAATATTACTTCTATAAAAAGGTTTACTCTTCTTAATTCTATATACTTTTATTGGTTCTTCTTCCATTGTTTCTTCTTCTTTTGTCTCCAAACTGTTAATTTTATCTTTAGCAGCTTTTTTAGCACAATCATTTATAAATGGTATTTTAGTTTTAAGATAATTATTTATAAAAGGACATACTTTCTCTAATTCTATAAATTCATCTGCACAGTCTTTAGGATTACCAGTTCTTTTTAATTCATGATTTTCATCTTTATAGAATCTAAAATAATTAAAGCTTTGTTTTCCTTTTATTATGTCATTAATATCTTTGATTTCATCCAAATCATTCTCTTTTGATATTAAATATTGAATAGTAAGAGTGGCTTTTTCTATATTTAAAGAGTCTTCTTTTAAAGTAAAACTATGATTATTGTTATTATTGTCAGTAAAATTAATTTCAATTACTTCATCATTCTCATTTTCATTCTCATTCTCATTATCATTATCATTTATTTTATGTTGCATTATAAATTTAATTTCATTATCATCTAGATTTCCTGTTATTAGTCTTTCTAAATATAGTTCATTATTTTTATTGTGATTTAAAGTAAAAGCGATAGTACTTCCTTGAATGTGAAGTCTTTTAGTATTAGGATCTAGATTTATTTTTATTCTTTCTATTTCCTTATTTCTTTTGTTTTTAAATCTAAACCATCCATTTGTTGTTATAAGTTCTAAATTTCTTCCTTCAAATATGTTAGTTATTTCTTCTTTTTGCGTTAATTCATTTATATATTCTACTATATCCATTATAATCCGTCCTTTTTTGCTAGTTATAATATACCTTTTTTGTGATTATGTCAAAATATTCCTTATTTTGTCGAATTTGTTGTTATTTTTATTTTCCTATATTATTATACAAATATAGAAAGGTTGGGCTTATTATGACTAATAATGATGTTATATTACTTTTGGGAAAAATCGATAATAATGTTAAACTAGCTTTGCGATTAAATGAAACTAGAATCATTAAAAGATTGACAAAATAAGATATCTTTTCTAAAATAAGAGTGTAAAGGGATTGGTGATTTAGATGTATCAGAATAAAATTACATTAACTCCGCAAGAAATTTTAGAAAAAGACTTTAAAATTGATACAAGAGGATATCGACTTAAAGAGGTTGATCAATTTCTTGATGTTATAATTAGTGATTATGAACAGTTTTTTGCAATTATTGATAGCTTAGAAAAAGAGAAGGCAGAGTTGTTGAGAGAAATAATGACTTTGAAACAAGATTTGAGAAATGCGAAGATGAATGCAGAGATTGTTAAGAATACTGATACAATGGAAATTAGTAATTTAGATATTTTAAGAAGACTTAGTCAACTTGAAAAAGATGTCTATGGTAGAAGAGATGATGATTAATATTTTAGACAAGTGCTGGGATTAATTCCTAGAGGAAAGTCCATACTCACACAGTCTGAGATGATTGTAGTGTTCGTGCTTCGAGGAAAAAATAACTTGAAGGTAGTGTTATTACACTAACGGCGAAGATTTTACCTAAGGAATTCTATGGTAAAACTTTATAAAGTGCCACAGAGACGAGTGCTTGGGAAACTAAGTAGTGAAACGCGGTAAACCCCACGAGTGAGAAACCCAAATTATGGTAGGGGAGCTTTAAGAAGGGAAATGAATTTTCTTAAAGGCTAGAAATAGCAGATAAATACTTGTCACCTAGAAATAGGTACAGAACATGGCTTATTAAATATTAATTATGTAATAATAGATAGGAGATAGTGGTGTCTATGAAAGAATTAGGCGAGTATCTTCAAGATGTAAGGCGGGAAAATGGTGTTAGTTTGGATGAAGCAGCTAGTGATTTAAATGTGGATGAAGCTTTACTTGAGAATATTGAAGATGGTAATATTAGAGCTTTTAAAGATATATATTATTTAAAAGATTTAATTAAAGAATATGCTAAGTATTTAGGACTAGATCCCTTAAAAGTACAGGAAGAATTTAATGATTTTTTATTTGAACATACTTCGAAAATTTCTCTTAGTGATATAATGGAAGCGAAAAAGAAAAAGGAAGAGGAAGAGAAACTTAAAGAGGAAAAGAAGATACAATCTCCTTATACTAAAGAATATAAAAAGAAAATTAAGAAATGGCCAATTGTTTTAATAATTACTTTTTTTATTTTAATTATAATACTAGCAATATTAGTTATTAAAACTATTAATAAAGAGCCTCTTATAAGTAGTGAATTGAAAGGAATAGAAGTTTATGAATACACCTACTAAATTAACTTTTTTTAGAATTATTTTAACTATAGTAATGATTATTATTTTGATATTTCCATTTTATCTTGTAGGATTTAGTTTTCCACAATATGAAGTTATGGGAATATATGTTAGACTTGAATATATAATAGCGGGTATTATCTTTATTATTGCTAGTTTGACTGATTTCTTAGATGGATATTTAGCTAGAAAAAATAATCAAGTTACTGATTTGGGTAAGATGTTAGATGCTATAGCTGATAAGGCTTTAGTAAATAGTGCTTTAATTATATTAGCTTATAAAGGGTTTATTCCTGTAGCGATACCCGTAATTATTATATTTAGAGATACTATTGTTGATGCTATTAAAATGCAAGCTTCTAGTAAAGGTAAAGTAGTAGCTGCTATTAAGTCTGGGAAGATTAAAACAGCTTCAATGATGGTTGGTGTGGCTTTGGTATTTTTCTATAATCTTCCATTTGAAATTTGGAATATTAGGGTAGCAGACTTTTTAATTTATTTTGCTACTATTATGTCTGTTGTTTCTATGATTGAGTACTTTAATTTGAATAAGAAGTTTATTTTAGAGAGAAAAGAGGAAAATTAAATTTCTTCTTTTTTTTACTTATAATTTATATTTTTCTATAGATATATTAAGTGAATTTTCTTAATTTTAGAGAGATAATCTTTAAATTTTTAAAATTAACAAACTTTTGTTCGAAAAAACTCTTGACAATTTAATTTTTACTATATAAAATAGAATTGTAATTAATTTTTGGGAGGATGTTTATGAGTAAATCAACAGTGAATAAGGATAAAAATTTAGAAAGTGTTTTAGCTGATATAGAGAAACAGTTTGGTAAAGGGGCAGTTATGAGACTTGGGGATAATCCACATATGAAAATGGATGTGGTATCTAGTGGGTGTTTAAGTCTTGATATTGCCTTAGGTATTGGTGGATATCCTAAAGGACGTATTATTGAAATATATGGACCTGAATCTAGTGGTAAAACAACTTTTGCTTTACAAGCGATTGCTGAAGTGCAAAAAACGGGAGGTAGAGCGGCTTTTATTGATGCTGAACATGCTCTTGATCCTGTTTATGCGAAAAGACTTGGGGTTAATACTAATGAACTTATTTTATCACAACCTGATACTGGAGAACAGGCACTTGAAATTTGTGAAGCTTTAGTTAGAAGTGAAGCGGTCAATATTGTGGTAATAGATTCAGTTGCTGCACTTGTTCCACAAGCAGAAATTGATGGAGAAATGGGGGATTCTCATGTGGGATTACAAGCTAGACTTATGTCACAGGCTTTACGTAAGTTAAGTGGTACTATTAATAAAACTAATACTATTGCTATTTTTATTAACCAATTAAGAGAGAAAGTAGGGGTTATGTTTGGTAATCCTGAGACTACTCCTGGTGGTAGAGCTTTAAAGTTCTATTCTACTATTAGACTTGATATTAGACGTAATGAACAATTAAAGATTGGAGATAAAGTAGTTGGTAATAAAACTACTGTTAAAGTTGTTAAAAATAAAGTAGCTCCTCCATTTAAAACGGCAGTTGTTGATATTATGTATGGTGAAGGTATATCTTTTGAAGGCGAACTTGTTGATTTAGGTGTAGAAGCTTCTGTTGTTGAGAAGACTGGGTCATGGTACTCATATAATGGAGAAAAACTTGGACAAGGTAAGGAGAATGTTAAGTTATTGCTTAAAGATAAGAAAGATTTAGCTAAGGAAATAGAAGAAAAAATAAGAGATTTTTATGGAATTAGTCTAGATAAAAAAGAAAAATAGGAAGTTTAAAACTTCCTTTTATAATGTTTGTAAACTTATTTCTTCTTCACTAGTTTTTAAAGTAAATAACTCTCCTGGTGTGCAATTTAATAATAGACACATCTCTTCAATATATTTAAAACTAATTGAAGTTGTTTCTCCTCTTATAATTCTATTTAGATTTCTTGAGGTTATATTCATTCTTTGACATAACCAATATTTACTTCTCTTATTTTGTTTTAATAACTCTTCAATATTTACCTTAATCATAAGCCTCACTGTCTCCCATTAATAAGATTTTATAAAAAAAGAGAAATATAAATAAGATACTTGTATTACCTCTATTTATCTTTTCTTGACAAGATGGGAATTAAAACTTACAATAGAGTTAGATTATAGTTTAGATTTTTATTTAAAATATATTCTAATGGAGGTATAATATGGAACAATTTTTATTCTCCATTTTACTTATAATTTTTGGACTTTTTTGTGGATTTGGATTAACCTTTTTAGTGGCTTATATAAGAGAAGATACAACTTCTAAAAAGATAAATAAAATGTTAAATGAAGCAGAGAAAAATGCTGATAAGATAAAAAGGGATGCAGTTATGGAAGCGAAAGAGAAGTCTTATCAGTTAAAGCTTGAAGTAGATAAAGATATTAAAGAGAAAAAAGAAGAACTTAAAGATAGTGAAAATAAACTATTACAAAGAGAATCTAGTCTTGATAAGAGAGATGAGATTTGTCAAAGACGAGAAGCGACTTTAGATGAGAGAGAAGAAAAGATAATTCAAAGACAAAAAGAAATTCAAGAAAAAGAAGCGAAAGTGGAGGAAATAAAGAAAGAACAAATTTCTTTACTTGAAGAGATTTCTTCATATAGTAAAGAGAAAGCTCATGATTTGATTATGAAAAACGTAAGAGAATCTATGAAAAGAGAGATTGCTATTTATATTAGCGAACAAGAAAATGAAGCGAAACTTACTGTTGATAAGAAAGCACAAGAGATGATTGTTAGTTCTATGCAAAGATATTCTGCTGATATAGCAAGTGATGCGACAGTTACTGTAGTTAGTTTACCTAATGATGATATGAAGGGTAGATTAATAGGTAGAGAAGGAAGAAATATTAGAACAATAGAAGCGATTACGGGAGTTGACCTTATTATTGATGATACTCCTGAAGCGGTTGTTTTATCTAGTTTTGATCCTTTAAGAAGAGAGATGGCTAGATTAACACTAGAAACATTGATAAAAGATGGAAGAGTTCATCCTACAAGAATTGAAGAAGTTTATGATAAAGTATGTAAAGATACTAAAGAAAAGATAATAGAGTATGGTAATAATGCTTTGTTTGAACTTGGTATTACTAAGATGGCTCCTGAATTAATAGAATTAATTGGTAGACTTCATTTTAGAACAAGTTATGGACAAAATGCTTTGCAACATTCAATTGAGGTTGCTAATCTTGCAGGATTACTTGCAGGTGAAATAGGTGAAGATGTTACTCTTGCTAAAAGAGCGGGATTATTACATGATATTGGTAAAGCAGTTGATCATGAGATTGAAGGAAGTCATGTTACTATTGGGGTGGATCTTGCTAAGAAATATGGAGAAAATGATATTATAATTAATGCTATTGCTTCACACCATGGTGATATAGAGTCAACTTCTGTAATATCTTCTTTAGTTGCTGTTGCTGATGCTCTTTCTGCTAGTAGACCTGGGGCAAGAAATGATTCATTAGAAAATTATGTTAAGAGATTAACACAGTTAGAAGACGTTGCTAATGATATAGAAGGTGTTTCTAAAGCTTATGCTATGCAAGCAGGAAGAGAGCTTAGAGTTATAGTAGAACCAGATGAAATAGATGATTTAGAAGCACATAGAGTAGCTCGTGATATTAAAGAAAAAATAGAATCTACTTTGAACTATCCTGGTACTATTAAAATAACAGTAGTAAGAGAGACTAGAGCAGTTGAAGAAGCAAAATAAAATAGAGTTAATCAAAACTCTATTTTTTTATATCTAGTATTATTGGTAATATTAATGGTCTTCTACCAGTTAAATTCATAATAAATGGTATTAAATCTAAGCTTAATTGATTTTTAATATCAGTAAATGTGGCTTTTTTATCTTTTAGTTTTTCATTAATAACATTAGTAGCTTCTCTTTCGATTTTTTTAATTAATTCTTCATTTTCATTTACTAAGACAAATCCTCTTGTTGTAATATTAGCTTTAGTAAGTAGAGTTCTTTCTTTAGAATTAATATTTGCTATTACTACTAAGATTCCATCACTTGCCATTATCTTTCTATCTCTTATAACGGCACTACCAACTTCACCGATTCTAGAACCATCTACATAAATATCGTTATTTGGATAACTTTCTCCTTTAGTTATTTTGTGATTTTTCAAGATTAGACTATCACCATTTTTTAAAATAAAAGTATTTTCCTTAGGAATACCACAATCTATTCCAAGATTAGCATGTTCTTTTAACATTCTATAATCTCCATGGAATGGCATTAAATATTTTGGTTTTAATAATCTAATCATTAGTTTTAACTCTTCCTGGTTAGCATGTCCTGATGTGTGAAGGTTATTTACAGTCATATTAGTAAAGACTTTAACACCTTTTAAATATAATTTATTAATAGTTTTATGAATGCTTAAAGCGTTACCAGGGATAGCACTTGATGAAAATATAACGATATCATCTGGTCTTAATTTAATTTGCTTATGAGTTCCATCTGCTATTCTTGATAGAGCTGCTAGAGGTTCTCCTTGAGAACCAGTACATAGTATTGTTACTTCTCCAGGTTTTAAGGTATTGGCAACTTCTGGTGTTACTAATAATTCTTTATGGTCAATATAGCCACCTTTAATAGAGATATCTATATTATTTTCCATACTACGGCCAAAGACGCATATCTTTCTACCATGTTGATAGCATGATTCAAATATATGCTTTAGTCTATAGATATTAGAAGCGAATGTTGCAATTATAATACGGTTATATTTGTATTTGTCAAAAATATCAGTTAGAGCATCATCAACACGTGATTCACTAATAGACATTCCTTCATTTAGAGCATTAGTACTATCACTTATTAGTAAGTCTACTCCTTCTTCACCTAATTTAGCCATTTTATATAGATCGGCCATTGGTCCAATAGGAGTAAGATCAAACTTAAAATCTCCTGTTGTAACGATTCTACCATTAGGAGTATTTATACAAATACCATGAGAATCGGGAATAGAGTGAGTAGTTCTAATAAACTCTACATTCATATACTTAAATTTTAACTTTGTATTTTCATCATACGCATATAAATTATCATATCTAATATTTCTATCTTCTAATTTTAATTTAATTAATTCTTTAGCTTGATTAGGGGCATAGATAGCAGGAATATTTACACTTTGTAATAAAAAAGGTATCGCTCCTATATGATCTTCATGACCATGAGTTATTAATAGGGCTTTAATTTTATCTTCATTGTCTTTTAAAAATGAGTAATCTGGAAGGACATAATCTATACCTAAAAGTTCTCCTTCTGCAAAAGATACTCCCGCGTCTATAACAATAATTTCATCTTCATGCATTACACAATACATGTTTTTTCCTACTTCTCCTAAGCCACCTAAAACAATTATCTTTGTTTCATCTGACTTTTTATTCATTATTTCTCCTTTCTTTTTATTAAAACCTCGAAGAACTAACCGAATAGATTATACTATATATTTTATATTTTGTCTATTATATTATCAGCCTATCAGCTTATTGGTTAATTTTTTACATAGATTTTAAATTTGTGGAATTGGCCTATAGAACCATAATTTTTAGTTATATAATCATATATCTTTTTACTTGATTGATTTTTTGAGCCATCTTCTGTTAATTCAAAATAGGCATTATTAACGACAATAATACTTCCATCTTTTATTTTTTTAATTTTATTTATTAATTTTTCTTCACCGTTATATCCTAAATTTCCTTTTAATGGTAAATCAAATTCATTAATAGGTATATCTAAAGCTAATTTATATAGATAAGAATTCATTAAAATGAAGTATACATTATCATAATCATCATTAAAATAATCTTTTAAGGCTTCTATATCAGACATATATTCATTTTGTAAGTATCGATATTTAAATAAATTATTATCATATTTAGGTTCACAGACCATGTAATTTATAATTAAGGCTATAATTGGAACTAGACTAAAAATGATGGCAAATCTATTAACAAGATTGTTTATTTTCGGATATTTTTTTAAAAGATAATAAACTAAAGGAATTATTGCAGTTAGAAAATGACTTGGATTAAATAAAGGATAATTCATTATCATGAATGCTAGAATGTATAGAAGTTCAAAATCTTTTGTTTTTATATATTCTTTTATAATATATATTACTATCAATATTGTAATAATTGTTAATATATTATAATTACCATTTCCATTTTTGAAGTCTAATAATCCTAGAAATGCAAAGTTTATATAGTCATATAAGGCATTATTTAAATAGAAATATCCTATTACTATTAGATTACTTATTATGAATGGTACTAGTCTTTTAATTATCTTTTTAGGTTTCTTTATATAATATAGAGTAGGTAATGCTAAAAATATTCCAATACTTGATTTAGTTAAGAATGCTAGACTTATTATTAATCCTATTAGATAGTCGCTTTTGTTGTTTTTTTCTAAATATATTAATAAGAATAAATAAAATACACATAGAGTGTTATAATTTGGAGCGGTATCAAATAGAAAATAAATAAAGAAAGGGAAAATTATTCTTTTATCTAATTTATATATTATTACTAGAGTTAATAGAGCATAAATAGAGTTTATTATATAAAATACGATAATATTTGTACTTAATAATTTCATTAATAGTCCAGTTATGGCAGGATAAAATGGGGTTATTACCATATTAAAGTCTTTATACATAATTAGTCCATCACTAACATTTTTACTAAAACCATAATTCCATATTAAATCCATGTCTAATGGCCTAAAAAAATTAAATATAAAGATAGCGATAAAATAGATTGTAAAAATTAATATTGTTTTTTTACTCTTTTTTAGTACTGCTAACATAAATATCTCTCCAATTCTTATATATAGTATATCAAAAATATTTTGAAAGAAAATGATTGACTTTAAGAGGGAAGACTGCTATAATTTTAATCGGTACATTTTATATCCCCACTAAGACTTAAACTGTGGGAAAGTTTGAGTTATTTAGTAAAGGAGAAAAATTATGAAAAGTTATATGCAAAAGAAAGAAACAGTAGAGCGTAAATGGTACGTTATTGATGCTGAAGGAAAACCTTTAGGCCGTGTAGCTAGTAAGGCTGCTCATATCTTACGTGGTAAGCATAAAGCTACTTATACACCTCATATTGATTGTGGTGACTATGTAATTATTCTTAATGCTTCTAAAGTATTACTTACTGGTAATAAGTTAGAGGATAAGAAATATTATAGTCATTCAGGCTATCCAGGTGGATTAAGAACTAGAACTGCAAAAGAAATGATCGAGAAGTATCCTGAAGAAATGGTTGAGAAAGCTGTTAAAGGAATGTTACCAAAGAATCGTTTAGGTAGAGCTATGTATAAAAAACTATTTGTATATGCAGGTAGTGAACATAAACATATAGCTCAAAAACCTAGCGAGATGGATGTATAGGGAGGTTAAATTATGGCAGATAAGAAACAAGTATATACAGGAACTGGTAGAAGAAAAACTAGTGTTGCAAGAGTTAGATTAACTTCTGGAACTGGTAAAATTACTATCAATGGTCGTGATGTTAATGAATATTTCCCATATCCAACTTTAGTTATGGATTTAACTCAACCACTTGATGTTACTAATACTCGTGAAATGTTCGATGTTGAAGCTGATGTAAGAGGAGGAGGTTTTTCTGGTCAAACTGGTGCAGTTAGATTAGGAATTACTAGAGCATTATTACAATATGATGCATCTACTCCAGCAGATTCTGAGAATAGTTTCCGTAAAATATTAAAAGCTGAAGGATTTATTACTCGTGATGCACGTAAGAAAGAACGTAAGAAACCAGGTCTTAAGAAAGCAAGACGTGCTCCACAATTTAGTAAACGTTAATCTATTGTTTCTAAAGTACTGTTTAATCAGTACTTTTTCTTTTTGTATATATTTAGATATTTATTTGTGTTATTATATATACAAGACTTGAGGTAGGTAGAGCTTATGTTAAGTATGTTGTCCCTCAGGCATTTTTTTGCTATACTAAATTTATGAAAAAGTGTTTGAGTAATTTTGATTTAAAACTTATTGCAATTATTACTATGACAATAGATCATATTGGCGTTGTTTTTGGTACACCTCTTTATAACTTTTTAAGGGCAGTAGGAAGGTTATCTTTTCCTATATTTGCTTTTTTATTAACAGAAGGATATATTCATACTAAAAGTTTTAGTAAGTACTTTTTAAGACTTTTGGTACTTGCAGTTATCTCAGAAGTTATTTATGATTATGTTTTTTTTGGTAGTTTTATTTATATGAATGCTAATAACATTTTCTTTACTCTTGCTTGGGGGCTTGTAACTTTGTTTTTGTTAGATAAAAGTAGAGGTTTAATTAAGAAGTATTTTAAAGATAAAATTGATTTAGTTATTATATTACCAATTACCTATCTATTAATTATTGTTATTATGGGGTTAATAGCAGAATTTTTAAATTTTAGTTATGGGATGTTAGGAATTTTTGTAATTAGTTTTTTCTATTTATTTAAAGAAAACTTTCCTCTTGTTGTTATTTCAGTTAGTCTATCAACATTAATACTTGGAGAGCCTATGCAATATTTTTCATTATTGTCTTTAATACTTATTTATTTTTATAATAAGAAACTTGGTAAGAGTTGTAAGATGTTTTTCTATTTATACTATCCATTACATATATTAGTTTTAGGACTTATTAAGATGCTTTTGTAGGCTTTCAATGTTTCTTTTAGTCTTTTTTGTCATAGACTATTTTAGAGGTGAAGTGTATGTTAAATTTAACACTATTACAACAAATGTTAGTTGTAGCAATCGCTCTTAGTGTTGTAACTTGTGCTTTTATCCAAAAGACAAAGAAGTTTTTTCCTTGTTCTAGTTGTTTAGTTATTTATAATTTAGTAGTTAATTTTGTAGTAGGGACACTATTTTGTATTACTTTTACGAGTGTTGATTTTCCTAATAGTCTATGGGTATCTTTCTTTAGTTTTATAGGTGCTGATACACTTTATAAATCTTTAGAAGGTAAACTAAAAGATTATTCATCTTTAGTTAATACTGATTATATTACAGTAAAGAAAAGTAATATTATAAATGTGGAGAGTGATAAATAATGGAAAAACCTCTTTATCCTAGTCCTTATATGCGAATAACACAAGGGTATATGATGGGAACTCATGCTGATAGTTATGCAATTGATGATGCAGGTAGTGATAGTGGAATTGATTTTATTGTCGCTCCTTTTACAGGTGTTATTAGAAAGATATATACTAGTGATGCTAATGAAGTATGGCTTGAGAGTAGTGAACCGGTAATTTATCCTGATGGAACAGTTGATTATATGACGATGATGTTCGCACATGATAATGATGTATCTAATCTTTTTGTTGGTAAAGTAATAAACCGTGGGGAAAGATTTTATGAAGAAGGTACCAAAGGTAATGCTAGTGGTAATCATGTACATATGGAATGTGGCAGAGGTAAATTTACAGGTAGTGGATGGCATCAAAACAGTGCTGGTTATTGGTCTATTAATAATGGAAAAAATCCTACTGAGTGCTTATGGATAGATGATAGTATTACGGTTTTAAATAGTTATGGTTATACATTTAAGAGAATTGAACCAGAGGTGGTTGCCCCAGATACTCCAGTTGAAGACAAACCTATAGAAGATGATACTCCTATTGTAGAAGAACCAGTTAAAGAAGAGTCTACTGATACTGATATAAATAACGCAGATAATAGTGATACTACTAATACAGATACAAGTGCCATGGTAGTTAAACCTAAACTAATATTTACTTGTAAGAG
>CALVVD010000008.1 GCA_944363745.1 uncultured Bacilli bacterium
AAAGAAAGTAACTAAATTACTACTAAACTGCCCCCCCCCAGATAACATTTTGTAAACAAACTCTCTTCATATTTTTACCTTCTTTCCTACCTTTTGTTATCTATATATTAACATAATTTTTCTCAATTAACAATCACTAATCATCTAAAAACATAACATAATACTCATCATAAGTAATATTATTTTCTTTTATATATTTAGCAATTTTCTTACCTACATAACGATAATGCCAAGCTTCACACTTATATCCTGTAATATCTTCTTTACTCTTAGGATATCTAAGTATAAATCCATACTTATAAGCATTATCCATCATCCAACTATACTCATCACTTTCAATAAAAGTATCTACACTTTTACTTGCAATATCTAAACTCATCGCTGTTTGATGTTCAGAAAAACCTGGTTTCGCTACATAATTATCCACATAATTTTGTCCATAAAGTTCTAAATATGTATTAGTAATCTCTTCTTGATCTTCATAACTTCTATATCCCGAACTAACCATTAATTCAAGACCTTCTTTACTTGCTGCTTCTGCCATATCATAAAAAGCCTTCGCCACATTTCGCTCTATCTCGACAGCTCCATCCGCTTTAACATACTCATCATCTATAGTAACTAAATCATCAGGAACATATTTACTACTTAACTGTCTATGTTTATTAACTAAAACATAATCATCAAAATCATCTATAACTAAAGGATCTACATAATCTTCTTTATCAAAATCCATATTAACATATAAAACAGTAGTCTCAGCATCATCATTTTCTTTCTCTTTATATGCTACATATCTATCTAAATTCTCAAGTTTAGCAAAAGAAACATCTAAAAATTCTTCAATATTTTTAACTTTATCACGCTTAGCAAAAGAAGTAACAGACTCATCATCACCTCTATTTATTATAAGCGATGTTTCATTAACACTATATCCTTTAGATAACAATTTATTTATATTACTAATTAAATGTTTTTGATCAGCATAACGAATCTTAGCATAGCTCTCTAAATTATCTCCATTATAATCATCACTTTCAAAAGCCGCATTTAATGTCTTATTTTCTCCTATATCCATGATATAAGAATATTTAAATTTAAAAATGATACTCTTAGCAGCTTCTTCACTATATCCTAAATTTTTAAGTTCCCCAATTCTATTAAAATAAAATGCTAAAACTATAATAATAACCAAAATAATTGCACTAACAATTATTAAAGGCTTTTTAGCACTACTTTTTAATTTTAATTTTTTCTTCGTCATTTAACCACACTACTTTCTTATAGAAATTATATCATAGTTTTTAAATCTTTTAAACATGTGATATAATAAGCATTAAAGAAAGGGAAATGCATTATGAAAACAGCAGTTGTTTTATCAGGTGGAGGCTCTAAAGGAAGTTATCAATTAGGAGTATGGAAAGCCTTACGTGATCTTCATATTAAATATGATATTGTAACTGGTACTTCTATTGGTGCCATAAATGGTGTCTTTATGTGTGAAAAAGCCTACTTTAAAGCAATGAGAATATGGAGAAAACTAAACTTAGAATATTTATTTAATAAATTACCCAAATCAAATAAAGACTTTGATGTTTTAAAACTATTTGGCAAAAACTTCCTTAAAAATGGTGGTATGGATATTAAAAAGATAGAAACTATCCTTGAAAACAATGTTAATAAAAGAAGGTTTTATAAAAGTAAAATAGACTTTGGACTAATAACTTATAATTTTACGACAAGAAAGCCCCTAATCTTAACTAAAGATAAAATACCAAATAATAAACTAATAGACTATCTAATGGCTTCCGCTACTTGTTTTCCTGCTTTTAAAATGAAAGAAATTGATGGTAATAAATATATCGATGGTGGCTATTATGATAATCTTCCTATCGAACTAGCATGTAATATGGGAGCAGAATTTCTAATAGTTGTAGATTTAGGTGCTATTGGCATAAAGAAAAAACCAACTAAAAAAATAAAACAAGTTACTATCAAGCCTAAAAATAATATTTCTTTTTTCTTGAACTTTAACGAAGAAGAAGCAAAAACTAATATTAAATTTGGTTATAATGATACTATGAAAGCTTTTAAAAAATTAGATGGTAATAAATTTACTTTTAGAAAAGATTCTTTAACTAAATATTATCAAAATAATAAAAATATTTTATTAGATGAAAACGAAAAATGTTTTCTAACTTCAATAGAACAATTAGGAAAAACATTTAAAGTAGATGAAAGTAAAATATATAGTTTTAAAAGTTTTATAAGAGCCTTAACAAAAAAAATAGAATTAGAAGAAGCCATAGATAAGAAAACAACTAAAAAGATAAAAGATCTAACTACAAAAATAAATTCTAAGACTTTAGTATTATTTTTCTTAAGTAATCTAGAAAATAATAAAAAGCAAAAAAGATTAAGTAAAATATTCTCTAAAGAATATAAACTAGCTAAATATTTACAAATATTAGGAGTAACATATGGAAAATAAATTTAAGTATACAAATGATAATAAAAGATATCATACCTTAACTTATTATTATAAAGAAAAATTTAATACAAAAGTCTGTAAAGTAAGTTTAAATGCTAACTTTACTTGCCCTAATATAGATGGAACCAAAGGATATGGAGGTTGTATCTATTGTTCAAAATTAGGTAGTGGTGAATTTGGAGGCAATCCAAAAGAAAGTTTATTAACACAATTTGAAAAGGGTAAAAAAATGATGCAAAGAAAATGGCCTAATGCTAAATTTATCGCTTATTTTCAAGCAAATACCAATACATATGCCCCTATCGAAAAGTTAAAAGAATGCTTTGAACCCTTTATAAATAAAGATGATTGTATTGGTTTATCTATCGCTACAAGAAGTGATGCTATTACTGATGAATGTCTAGACTATTTAGAAGATATAAGTAAAAGAACTTATCTTATTTTAGAATTAGGTCTACAAACTATTCATGATAAAACAAGTAAACTAATAAATAGATGCTCTACTTTAGAAAACTTTGATAATATGGTAAAAAAACTTAAAGAAAGAAATATTAATGTTGTTGTGCATATTATTAATGGTCTTCCTTATGAAACAGAAGAAATGATGATTGAAACAGTAAAACACCTAAACACCTTAAATATAGATGGTATAAAAATACATATGTTAGCAGTATTAAAAGATACTCCTTTAGAAAAATATTATTATAAAAATAAATTTAAAATTTTAACAAAAGATGAATATATTAATATTGTTATAAAACAATTAGAATATTTAAATCCTAAAATAGTCATTCATAGATTAACAGAAGATCCAGATCCAAATACTCTAATTGAACCTAAATGGTTAATAAAAAAGATTGACATTTTAAATAATATAGATAAAATAATGTCACAAAGAAATATCTATCAAGGAGATAAGGAGAAAGAAAATGTTTAAAACAGATAACTATAATTTATTAATAACTCATATCATTGGAACTATTCCCTATGATATAAACTATGATACTTTAAGTAAATTAAATATTAGTAGTAGTACTTTAAAAAAGAAAGAAACAAGAAAACTAAATATTAAGGAAATAGATGACTTAAATAAATTTATTAAAAGAATAAAATCTAATGCCATAGATGAAAACTTTAATGAAACAGTACTAAGAAATCTAAAACTATTTTTAGTCTATGGTAATATTATTGATGTTAATAAAAAGTCTATAAGTCTAAGCTTACAAAATGAGGGTCTAACAACAGAATTAATTATAAATATAAATCATAATAGTATTACTATGCACCTATCTAACAAAAAATATGATGAAAAAGCTATGCTAAAAGAAAAAAATAATTATTATTATACAAAGTATAGTGTTAAAAGAACCTCTAAAGAAAAATATCAAACATATAACTATTATGATATTAAGAAAGAAGAATCTCTACATATTTTCTATGGTGATAAAGAAACATTTAGAAAAGATGAAATTGAGTATAAAAGTTATAAACAAGAAAAAAGAACTAAAAAAAGAATATATACTTTTGGTATAAATAGTAATTATAAAGACACATCTTATGTTTATAGAAATAATGAAGGTTTTCTTATAAAGAAAGACTATACTAACTATTTTCTTGAAGCTTTAAGAAAAAATAATAAAAGTAATTATGCTATAAGTGAAAATTATAATTATAGTGACAAATATATTAATACTAGTGGTTATTATAGTCTATTAGAAGAAGGAGACTATATAGACTATTTAAGAAATAATATACCTGTTAAAAAACTATATAAAAATACAAAAAAGCCACATAATATTGATTTTAAATAAAAAAAGTAGTATTATAAGCGGCAAAGGTGATATTTATGACTGATAGTGAAAGAAAAATATTAACTGAACAAAGAAATTATAGAATAGAACTTGCTGGATTTAGAAAGAAATTAAAAGAAAAAATTGAAACAAGTAATCAAGTATTTGTTACAACTCACATAAATTCTGATATTGATGCTATTAGTTCTGCTATAGGAATATCCTTAATAGCTAATAAACTAAATAAAAAAAGTTATATTATTATGGATGATAAATTAGAAACAATTAATACTGGTGTTCTTACTATTATAGATGCCACTTCTAATGATTTTGAGAGAATAACTTCTCCAATGATTGATGAAATTAAAACAGATAATGACTTATTAATTGTAAGTGATACTAATAATATAGAATTAGTTAGTTGTAAAGATTATATAGATCATTTTAAAAGTATCGCTATTATTGATCATCATGATCAAAATTCAAAAACAATTCAAACTTTAACTAAATTTATAAAACCACAAATATCTAGTACCTGTGAAATAGTAACTACTTTATTAGAAGATTTTAGAATAGATTATGGCTCTGATATTGCAACTTACTTACTAGCAGGAATTTACCTAGATACAAAAGGATTAAGAAGTGAAACAACATCTGGTAATACCTTTAACATTGTAGGTAGATTAAAAGATAAAGGAGCAGATATAAAATTTGCTGATGAATTACAAGATGAAACCTTAGAAACAAAGCTGAAAGTAAATGATATAATAAGAACAACTAAAATTCATAAATGGAGCATTGCTATTTGCTGTGGTAGTAATGAACTATTAGTGAGTCAAGAAATTCTTGCTAAAGCTGCTGATGAATTACAAGATCTTAATAATGATTTAAGTTGTGCCATTGGAAGACTTAATGAAAATACAATTAGTATTAGTTCAAGAAGCAATGGTAAAATAAATGTAAGAAAAATTATGGAAATATTTGGTGGAGGTGGTAGTCTTTATAGAGGTGCTGCCCAAATAATTGATAATACAACAACAGAAGAAGTAGAGAAAAAACTTATAAAAGTATTAAAACCAAATTTTTATATTAGTGAACAGGAGTTGAAAAATGAATAATTTAGAAATTAGAAAAGAAATAACAAGAATAATCGCTACAGGTCTTACTGTTATTTTATTAGCAACAGGATGTTCTAGTAAAGAAAATAATGCTGAACCAATAACAAATGAGACAACTACTACTATGGAAGATAATAGTACCAATAATCAAGAGACTACAAATGAAAATACAACTAGTGAAGAATTTGATTGTTTTCAAAGTGAAACAGAAGAAGTTAATAACATAATTTACACTGAAGGTATTGAAAAAGCTAGTGAAGTATGGAGAGAATACTTTATAGATGCCGTTGACTTTATTTTCTATGATAAAGAATACAAAGATACTAAATTTAGTGAATTAAATCCAGAAGCTCAAGAAAAAACTATAGAAACAATAAATGAAATGGGTAGTAAAATAACTGAACTTAACCCTAATTGGCAAGAAGATTTAGGAAGTATTAAAGATTCTTCTACTGACTTATATTATTATATTTTAAAAAACTTTAAAAATTTTATAGGTGAAGATAATTACAATGAATTAGGAAACATTTTAAATAATATTAAAAATAGCACCACAAATACAATAAAAAATTTGTATGAAGGCTATAAAAATAAAACTAAATAGTGATTAAATGTAAAGTAATCACTATTTTTTCTTGTAAATAAACACTACATAGCTTATAATGTTAATAAGGATAAAGGGTGATTCTATGAATAAACAAGTTAGAATTGTTACAGTAACTTCTCTAGCTTTACTTGGAATACTTTGTATCTCATCAGGAGTTATGTATAACAACTTACAAGAAAGTAATATAAATCAAAGTGTTCTTGTCGTTGTAGAACAAAAACAAGTAAGTAAAGAAGAAGATATAGATATTAAATTAAAAGATATAACTATAGAAGTAAATACACCTTTAAGTGTAAAGATAATAGATTATCTAGATAGTGCAGTATCTGATGAAGTCTTAGCAAATTTAAAGCTAGATACTAGTAGTGTCAATGTAACAGAACCAGGAACTTATAACTATAGTGTAAAATATAAAAAGAAAACGTATAATGGGATAATTATTGTCAAAGAAAAAGAAGTAGCACCTAATACTTTACAAAGTATTACGTTAAGAACTTTAAATATTAAAATAGGTACAGCCTTAAATACAGACTTAGCAACCTATATTATAGAACCACTTACTGATGAACAAAAAAATGCTATGGTCTTAGATTTAAGTAATGTCAATGTAAATAAAGCGGGTACTTATCAATATACCGTAAAATTTAATAATAGTATTTATACAGGAAATATCACTATCACCGAAGATCAACCAACTCTATCTACTAATATTGATAACAATAATCAAGAACAACAACAAGAAGTACCCCCAACACAAACAGATCCTAATATTCAAGAACAACCTACCACTGATCCTAATCAAACAAACTAAAACTTCCTCAAAAAAGGAAGTTTTTCTATAACATATTTTTCTTTTTCAATATAAAAGCCACTATTAATGATAATAATAAAGATAATAATAGTAATAAACCAAAAGCAAAAGGATTATCTGCAAACTTTCCAAAAGTAACATTCATTCCCATAAAAGATGCTACCATTGTAGGAATAGAAAATACAATCGTAATTCCTGCTAAGAACTTCATAATAGTATTAAGATTATTAGAAATAATAGTAGCAACTGTATCAGTAGTACTAGATAAAATACCTCTATATAAATCACTCATCTCTATCGCTTGATTATTCTCAATAATAGCATCTTCAAGTAAATCTTGATCTTCTTCATAAAGTTCTATAACATTGCCTTTAAGTATCTTATCTAAAACTACTCCATTTGATTTTAATGCTGTAATAATATAAGTTAAACTATTTTCAAGAGCAAGTAAATTAAGTAATTCTTCATTCTTAGTAGCATTTAATATTTTAGATTCTGCTATTTCTATTTTACTATCAATTTCTCTTAACATCTTTAAATACAATAAAGCTAGTCTATAAATAATTTGAATAATAAATCTACTTTTCTTATAAGTATAAAACTCTTTAACTCTTCCTTTAGCAAAATCATCTATTATACTATAACGTTGCAAAGACACAGTTACAATATAATCATTCCTAACAACAAGAATACCTAAAGGTAAAGTTGTAATCGCTCTCATCCCATTTTTATTTTCATAAACAGGTACATCTAACAAAAGCATTTTAACCCCATCTTCTTCATCAATACGAGGTTTCTCATCATCATCAATAATACTCATAATAAAACTTTTTTTAATACCTAAAGCATTAGACACTTCATCTATTTCACTCTCATTGGGATTAACTAAATTAATCCAACATCCAACTTCATAATTATTAATTTTACTAAAAGTATTATTATTTATATCTGTACTATATATTTTTAACATAATATCACCTTCCCTACTTCTTTATTTCATCTTTTTTTATATTTTCTCTTTCTTTAGCATTATTTATAAGATTAAGATAAAGTTCTTCTAACCCCTCTTCAGAACAATAAAACCCATCTATGAGTTCATTTTTACTCTTATAAACAATTCTACCATCTTCTTCTTTAAATTCATAGTGTAATTGAGGAAACCTATTAAATAAAGCAGGGTTATCTTTAATATAGTCAGCAAATAAATCATTAAAATTAACAAGTTCCCCATCTACTTCTCTATAACAATCTTCACTTCTTTTCATTTCTCTATCTATCATAGTATCAACATCTAAAGAAACATTAAAACCAAGACTCTCTAAATAATTAGAAGCAGCATTATAAGAATAAATATTTGCATCAATCTCATAAAGATTCTTAACATAATTTTTTGCATTACTATATATATCATTATTATAGGCTCTAAGTAAACCTTCTTTTAAAGCCAATAATTCAATATAAGAATTAATAATATTTCTTTCTCTACAATATTTTTGATATGTATGTCTAATCTCATGTGCTAATGTAAAAAATATATTAACATTTCCTTCATTATAAAATTCATTAAATTTCTCCTCGCTTAAAAAAACATAATATCTAATAGTTTCACCACTAACACCATTTCCAAGCTTTTTTAAATAAAACTCTGAACCTTCATTATATTTTCTTGTACTAGAAATAACTAAATGTCTAAGTACTTTTTCTATTAAATGTTCATTAAGAGTATTATGTTTTAAAATAACATTTCTAATTATTAAATCTCTAAGTACCATATTTATATCTAAAAAACTATCATATGTAAATATATATTCTAAAAGTTTCTCATCTTCATTACTATAATTAGTAGCATATTCCAAGTCTTTTATAATTTCTTTTGTTTTTTCTAAAATATTAAACTTCTCTAAAAAGTCATAACTTATATCACTATTCTTAATAAAATCATAAATCTGCAAAATTAAAGATTTACTTATATTATCTTTATCAAGTAAAGATATAATAGATATTACCTCATCATAAGCAGTCTTTAAATTCTGATTAAAAGAACCACAATATTCACAAGTACCTGTATGATAATCACAACTACCTCCACACTTTGGACACCTTGAATATATTATTAAATCATTCAAAGTATCCATTAAATCATCATCATAATTCTTCTTTAACATTTAATAACTCCTCATACTTTTTAATTTGATATAGAATTAATATTTTTTTATCATCATCTTTTTCTAGAGCATATAATTTTTTTAATACAGCTATTTTTTCTTCAATACTTAATTTCTTCATTAAAATAACCCTTTAATCTTTCCCTCTACTAAATCTATTTTTTCATAATTAGGATGTTTAGGAAGTCCTGGCATAGTATAAATTTTACCAGAAAGTACTGTAATAAACCCTGCCCCATTATTAATAATAAGATCTCTTACATGCAAAACATTATCTTTAGGATATCCTAACAACTTAGGATTATCACTTATTGAATATTGTGTTTTTGCAACACAAATAGGAAGATGAGATAGGCCTAATTTATCTATAAGCTTTAATTTTTCTAAAGCTTTATCACTATATTCTATCTCTTTAGAATTATAAACATCTCTATTAAGTTTTTTTATTTTATCTTCTATTTTATCACTTTTAAAGACAAGAGTTTTAAAGTCATTTTCCATATCACTTGACTTAATAACTGCCTTAGCAAGATCAACTGCACCTTCTCCACCCTTATTATAAGCATCACTAACTTCAAGAGGACACCCCAAATTATTCACATATTTTTTTATATAATTAATATCTTCTAGACTATCATCACTAAATTTATTAAGACAAACAACTATAGGTACATTATAATTTTTTAAATGATTAAGATGAGCATCTATATTACATATACCAGCTTCAAGTGTGTCATCGCCATTATATTTTAAAGCTCTAATAGTAACAACTAAAACAATAGTAGAAGGAGTAATATCAGCGGTAGGACAAACTATATCAAGAAACTTTTCAGCCCCTAAATCACTACCAAAACCAGCTTCTGTAATGACGTAATCAGATAGACTCTTGGCAAGTTTTATAGAAGTAATACTACTACAACCATGGGCTATATTAGCGAATGGTCCCCCATGAATAATAGCAGGTGTTCCTTCTAAAGTCTGTACTAAATTAGGTTTAAATGCATCTTTAAGTAAAACTGTTAATGCCCCTTCTAATTTCAAATCATGAACATATATAGGTTCATCTTTACTATTAAAACCAACTATTATCTTAGATAATCTATTTTTTAAATCATCTATATCAGTAGCAAGACAAAATAAAGCCATAACTTCACTCGCTGCTGTTATATTAAAGTGATCTATATATTCATTACCACTACACTTTAATTTAATATCTCTTAAACTTCTATCGTTAACATCTAAACATCTATTAAAGGTAACTTCTTTTATATCTAAACTATTACCTTGTTCAATATGATTATAAATAGCAGCACTTATTAAATTATTAGCACTACTAATTGCATGAAAATCCCCTGTAAAATGCAAATTAATATCTTCCATCGGCACTACTTGACTATATCCTCCTCCCGTAGCACCTCCTTTAATGCCAAATACAGGTCCAAGTGATGGTTCCCTTAAAGCAAGACATATATTCTTATTAAGCCTATTAAAAGCATCAGCGAGACCAATACTAACAGTAGTCTTACCTTCTCCATAAGGAGTAGGATTAATTGCCGTCACCAAAATAACCTTACCACATTTTTCTCCCTTATCTTTAACTATCTTAGCTTTACTCTTACCATACATTTCAATATCATCAATAGTTAGATTAAGTTTATTAGCAATCTCTTTAATATCACTTAACTCTACACTATTAGCAATCTCTATATCTGTCATTTAGACACCTCCAAACTATCTCTATTATATGTCAAAGCTAAAGAAAAAACTAGTCTAAACTAGTTCTTCTTAACATATTGTTTAACTTTACAGTTTTGTAAATTATCATCATAATCAACAGCTATCTCTGATATTCTTTTACATGCTGCATCATATTCTGCTTTAAGATCTTTTAAGTCTTTTGCAACTTCCATATAAAACAAATCATATTTATCATCTATTTTTTCTTCAATCTTTTCTTTTACTTTAGATAATACAAAACTAACATATGCTCTAGCTACATCAAAACATTTATCTTTACTAAAAGTATCATCATCAAGAAGAAAATCTTCACCTATTTTACCAATATTACTATCATTATATCTAATAGGGCCATTAAATAACCAAAGAGAATCTTTAATAACAGGGATATTTTTTATATAAAAGACTCCACTTTTACTTTCAAAACCAGATGACTCCAAAGAAAAGTTTTCACTTCTTGTATAAAAAGATTTAACTTTACCATTAGAATCACTAATCTTTACCTTATCACCACATAATGACAAATTTTTAATATCGTTATTATTACATTTATATTCTATATTTTTACTTGTAATATATACATTATCAACAATAAAGGACTCTCCATATATAGAAGCACTTTCTGTCTCTACACATCTTAAATCTGAAATACGTTGACCATTAACTCTAAAAAAGACACTATCTGCATTTATAAAATCAGCATATAACACCTCATTTCCATCTTCACCACTAAAAATAAGTTTCGTTTTCTTACTATTATCTACATAAAAGCAATCATTAGCAAAACTATTATTAATTATTATTTCAGCATCAGAATCTTTAGCATTAAGTGACAATTCATTAAATAATTCCCAATTTTTAAAACAAATTTTAGAAACATTTTCTTTTAATAACAAAACATTTTTTCTTTCAGTTTCTTTAAAAACTTTATGTTTAAAAAAAGAATAGGTAAATGGTGTAATATATCCGCTCCTACCATCTTCAAATTCATAATAAATGATTTTCATAATTACTCCTCCTAAAATATGTCTATTATTATATATAGAAGCAAAAATTTAGTCAATCACATTTCTTACTACATCATAAATTTCTCTACTTATATCATCAATACTACGAATCTTTCCATCATGACTGCACTCTATTATTTTAAAATTATACTTATCCGCTACATATAAACTATTATCATAGACCTTATCTAAAAAAACATTATCACTCTCATTAATATCTTTATTACCTCTATTATTTCTAAGAGTACTAGCAATAGATTTATCTAATTTCAAAAAGATAACTAAATCAGGTTTTCTAAGTCCAAGTCTATTATATTCATAATCACTAATATAGTCTAAGAAAGCATCTTTTTCTTCTTCAAATAATGCTCCTTGATAAATTAAATTAGAAGTAGTATATCTATCTAACAAAACTATTTTCCCATCTTCTAAAGCTTTCTTTAATTCATTATGATAAGTATAAAATCTATCCATAGCATAAAAACTACTAACAGCATAAGGTCCAATATCTTCTCTTTTCCCTAAATTACCTTTTAAATACTCTTCTATTAAATAAGCACATGGCTTTCCATAACTAGGAAAATGATGATAAATAACTTCTTTTCCATCACTAATTAATTTATTATAAAGTTCCTTTATTTGCGTAGTTTTACCTACACCATCACTAACACCTTCAATTACAATTAACATATCTAACACCTACCTAAAAATATTATATCAAAAAAAATAAAAAAAGTATGAATTTTTAAAATTCAAAGAAATTTAACCTTCAAAATTAAAAATTGCTCTAGCGAAAATTAAAAATTGAAAAGAAAAATCCCTCCAATTTTAAAAATTGCCAATTTGCATTATATTTTAACTAATGTTAGAGTAAGCCTCGTTAAGAAAAAAGGAGGAAAACTATGAAAAAAATATTATTATTCTTAACATTAAGTTTTATTTATTTACTAGGTACTATTCCTGTAAATGCTTCTACAGATAGTTTTTATGAAGCCGAGTATATTGATAATATTTATATGGTAAGGTTTGATAAAACAACTAATACTAAATATTATCAAAAAGCTAGAGTCTATAGAAGAGCAAGTGATGGTCGTCTTGCTTATTGTCTACAACCATTTGCAAAGTTTAATCCATCTAATAACACTTATGAAACTGTATCTGCACTACCAGATATAAATAGTGAAACTCTAACTAGAATTAATGACTTGATAGGATTTGGATATGGATATGCAGGTCATAAAAATGATTTAAAATGGTATGCTATTACTCAACTAATGATTTGGCAAACAGTTGAACCAAATAGTGAATTCTATTTTACTGATACTTTAAATGGTAATAAAATAGATATTTATAACTCAGAGATACAAACTATTAACAATCTAATAAATAACAGTTATATAATGCCAAGTTTTAATAATAAAACTTATTATGGTATAAAAGGAAAACCATTAACTATAATAGATACAAACAATGTATTTGGATTCTATTCTAAAGACACTATACCAGGATCTATTAAAAATGATAACACTTTAACTATAACAAAAGATGAACCAGGTTGTTATGAAGAAACATTTGAAAGAATGTATAATCCTGATGCTGATCCAATATTATTTTATTACAATCCAAATAGTCAACATTTAGCAACTGTAGGAAAAACAAATAATAGAGTAGCAAAAGTACGTTATTGTATTAATGAACTAAAATTAAAGATTAAAAAGATAGATAAAGATACCGGTACTAATATTAGTAGTGGAGAAGCTAAATTAGAAGATAGTGTATTTACTCTTTATAATGATAAGATGGAAAAGATTAAAGAACTTACTTTAGATGATAACTTAGAAATTAATTTATCTAGTTCAACTGATAATCTAGATTATGGTACTTACTATTTAAAAGAAACAACAATAGGAGTTGGATATCTTCCTAATAATGAGACTTATAAAATAGAATTTACACCAAATAATACGAAAATAAATCTTGTAATAGAAAATGAAGTATTAAAAAAAGAAGTGACTATAAAAAAATACTTTGGTGATGGTAAACTAATGGAAAGTGAATCTAATATAAGTTTTGAAATATATGATATTGATAATAAGTTAGTAAATACAATTACTACAGATCAAAACGGTACTGCTAAAATAACTTTACCTTATGGTCATTATAAAGTAGTACAAGTTAATACAACAGAAGGATATACAAAAATAGAACCTTTCGAAATATTTATAAATGATTTAGATAAAGAATATAGTTATACTGTTAATGATTATAAAGAAAAAAAAGAAGAAAAACCTAAAGAAACTATCTCTATAGAAGTACCTAATACTAGTACAGAAAAAGACAACTACCCTATTATAAGTATTACTTTATTACCTTTATATTTCCTTGCTAAGAAAAAGTTTAATTAGTTTACTAGTAATAGTAATATATATAGGTAGTTGCATTCTAATATATAATAGTGAAACAAGTAATAATGATAATAAAAAAATAAGTATTACCAATATTTCTTCAAATACTAATACTAGTAATAAAGTTAATTATATTAATAATAATATAAAAGAAAAACCTATTGCAAAACTACATATAGATAAAATAAATTTAACTAAAGATATCTATGATATTAACAGTTCTCATAACAATGTAGAAGAAAATGTTACTATTTTAAATGATGATAAAAATCTAATTGTCTTAGCAGCCCATTCAGGGCCAGGTTCTATCGCTTACTTTAATAATTTAGATAAACTAGATTTAAATGATAAAATTAGTTTAATAAAAAATAATAAAGAAAATAATTACAAAGTAATAAAGATAGAAGAACAAGTAAAAGATGGTACTATAGAAATAAATAAAACAAATAAAGAAAGATTAATACTAACTACTTGTAGTAAAAAAGATAAAAATAAACAGTTAGTAATAATAACAGAAAAAATAGATGCTTAAGCACCTATTTTTCTATTATTAACTCATTATCTTTAACATCAAAAGTAACAGTCTCTCCATATTTAATAGTACCTTTAACTAACTCATGAGCAAGTAAACTCTCAACTGTCTTACTAACTTCACGTTTTAAAGGTCTAGCTCCATAATTAACATCATATCCTGCATCAACCAAATATTCTTTCGCTTCACGAGTTAATTTAATATGAATATCATTATTACTTAAACGTTTCTCAATATCAGAAATAATCTTATCAAGTATTTGATATATTACATCTTTAGTAAGAGGTTTAAAGACAATAATCTCATCTACACGGTTAATAAATTCAGGTCTAAAGTGACTTCTTACTTCATCCATTACTTTACTAGTATCACCATCTAATATATATTCACTACCAAGGTTAGATGTCATAATGATAATAGTATTTTTAAAGTCAACAGTTCTACCATTAGAATCAGTTATTCTACCATCATCAAGTATTTGTAGTAAAAGGTTTAATACTTCAGGATGAGCTTTCTCTATTTCATCAAATAAAACGATACTATATGGATTACGTCTTACTGCCTCAGTAAGTTGTCCTCCTTCTTCATAACCAACATAACCTGGAGGAGAACCAATTAAACGACTAACACTAAACTTCTCCATATATTCACTCATATCAATACGAACCATATGCTTCTCATCATCAAAAAGTTCATAGGCAAGAGTTCTTGCTACTTCAGTTTTACCAACTCCAGTAGGACCTAAAAAGATGAATGAACCAATAGGTCTATTAGGATCTTTTATACCGCTACGTGACTTAATTATCGCTTCACTAACTAAATGTAAAGCTTCATCTTGTCCCATAACACGACTCTTCATACTATTCTCTAAATTAAGAAGTTTCTCTTTCTCACTACTAACTAACTTACTTAAAGGAATATTAGTCATTTTAGAAATAACACTAGCGATATCTTCTTCTGTTACATTATCACTAAGTAATTTCATTTCATCACGACTCTTTAATTCCTCTAATTCTTTCTCTAACTTAGGAATAGTACCATGTTGAAGCTTAGCAGCTTTCTCTAAGTCATACTTATTTTCAGCTTGTTCTAACTCAAAACGAGCCTTCTCAATTTCTCTTTTCTTATCATTAATCTTATCATTAAGACTTTTCTCTTCTTCCCAAGCCTCTTTATATTCCTTCTCTTTAGCTTTTAACTCACCTAGCTCTTTATCTATCTCATCTTTACGCTTCATAGATAACTGGTCTTTCTCTTTCTTAATCGCTTGTCTTTCAATTTCAAGTCTCATAATCTTACGAGTTAAAGAATCAAGTGCATTAGGAACAGAGTCCATTTGTACACGAATAGTAGCACATGCTTCATCTACTAAATCTATCGCTTTATCAGGTAAATATCTATCAGTAATATAACGATTAGATAGAGTTGCAGCGGCAACTAAAGCTTTATCATGAATAGTAACTCCATGATGTATTTCAAACTTTTCTTTAAGACCACGAAGTATAGTGATAGTATCTTCTACACTAGGTTCATGAACAATAATCTTTTGAAAACGACGTTCTAAAGCCCCATCTTTTTCTATATACTTACGGTATTCATTTAAAGTAGTCGCACCAATTACGTGAATCTCACCACGAGCAAGCATAGGTTTTAAGATATTAGAAGTATCCATCGCTCCTTCAGTATTACCAGTACCTACAATCATATGAATCTCATCAATAAACATGATAATAGAGCCTTCACTCTTCTTAATCTCATTTAAGACTTTCTTAAGTCTCTCTTCAAACTCACCACGGTATTTAGCACCTGCAACAAGACTAGCCATATCAAGTTCCCAAATAGTTTTATTTTTTAAGCTAGCAGGAACATCTCCACGTTCTATACGAAGAGCAAGTCCTTCAACAATAGCAGTCTTACCAACACCAGGTTCACCAATTAAAACAGGATTATTCTTAGTACGACGAGATAAAACACGAGTAATACTACGAATCTCTTCATCACGACCAATAACAGGATCAATCTTACCTGCTTTAACCGCTTCATTTATATTACGACCATATTTTTCTAATACATTCTCATTTTCTTCATTTGGATTTTGATACATATTACCCATCTCCTTTCTTACACATACATATTATATAACACAAATTAGCACTTGTCAATAGAGAGTGCTAAATATCGTTAAAAAATATAATCTAGTACATAATAATATCATCTATTACATACTAGATTATACACTACCAAAATCTTGCTTTAAGAAATTATATCTTCTGATATAATTTCTTAAAGATCGTTCAAGCCTCTAATTCGTATCGTCCTCACGGACTAGGACTCATCACGAGGCAGAACGAGCCATTGACGTTAGCATCGCCATTAGAGGAGTAATGATAGAAGTTGAAAACACCTGCACACTCACCAGGATTAGTACCCCAGTAACCGCCGCGCAACAACCATGGATTCGTTTGTGTTACCATTGTCTGATAATCTCCATACCAACCTGCTGTTTCACTTAATGCATGTGAATAACATACTCCTCCATTACATGCTTCACTTGCTGTGCTACTTGTATATTTATTATAATATTTACTTTCTAATGTTAATGGTTCACTAAATCCACTACTTCCTACTACATCATTATAATTTCCCATTACATATTCCCAAGCTCCTCCTGACATGTCATATACTCCATATATTGTTCCTGTTGTACTGGCTCCTACTCCTTTTCCTGATTCTCCACTCTCATCTCTTATGTTATTATCATATGTATATTGACATCCATAATCTGTATTTCCATTACTTGGGCTTCCATAACTACATCCTGTTATATATTGGTTACTCTTATTTTGATATATCTCTTTATTAGCACCTATAAAATTAACATTTCCTAACTTTCCATAGGCACTCTGTGATAGGTATGCTACCGCTCCCCACTCATCATTTCTCATTGCATGGGAATTCATATTAGTACTAAATCCATATCTATTTCCTTCAGCACTTACTTTAAGTCCTACATTATAAATGTTACTTACACTTATAATTCTCCAACTACTTACATTTGGCTTTATTATTGGATCTGGTGTTGTACTATTTGTTTGACTTTGCGTTGCATTACTTGTCTCAAACTTTCCTACCCATATTCCTGATAGTTCAGTATCTCCAAGCGTAAAGGCATCTGGTGTATACCAATTAGTTGGTTCATCTGTTGATAAATACTGTGCAGTTCCTCTTTCTTTTACATCCGTTCCAACAAACTTAATATCTATTTCTCCTGGTAAAGCTTGTGTTGGTGTACTACTTAAATACACTCCTCTTTTTCCATAATAATGAGCTCCTCCATCACTACTTGCAATCGTATAACTATATCTTGGTATCCATACCCACATAGTTTCTATATCTTCCATTGGTATTACTGTTCCTACTCCTGCACTTTGGTATTCTGCTAACTTGTCACTACTTACAGTAACTGCATTAGCCCATATTCCCATACCATAATTATACCAACCATTATTTTTATCTGTTTTTACCCAATTATAACCATCATGTCTTACTGCAATCATGTTACTATCCATTTCAGGTTCATTTACTTCTTCATTATCTTGGATAAACTTATCTCTGCTACTTGTTGTGTTGCAAATACTTTTAGTTTACGTAATAACACTTTTCCCATAACATCATTTTCTGCTTCTATATTTAACCAAACTCTTAACTCACAATCTATCTTTTCACTAGCATTTATCACTCCGTGATATATAGAAGGAGAATCAGATAACGATCCTGTATAAGTATCGCTACCTACTTTTAATTCATATCTTATATCTTTAGTATCTAATAATTCACAAGCACTACCATCTGTAGTTTTACAATTACTTATTAACTCTTCATCATCTATTAAAGATAACGAATAATATAAATCTATTCTACTTTTATTATTTAAAGAAAATTTATAAGGACTAGTCTTTCTCCCATCACTATCATAAGTTGGTATTGCATTTACTAACTTGATCCCTTCACTTGCACTCTCATCAAGTTCTAAGTCTATAGTATCTACTAAAATACTTACATCTTTTTCTCCTTGTATTGTTGTCATCAACCAAGCATATGATAATCCTATTATTAATATTATTAAAACTACTAAAGCTATTATTATAATAATTTTCTTTTATCCATAATGCAACACTCCAATTATTTATAGTTTCATCTACCATAAAAAAATTATACCACATTTTTGTCTATTTTCCCAAGAAAATAAATAAAAAACAAGTATATTTAGTAACTATTCACAGTCCAGAAAATAAATAACTGGAAAAATCAGCCAATTTATTAATTGTTGGCTGTTTTTAAATT
>CALVVD010000009.1 GCA_944363745.1 uncultured Bacilli bacterium
GTAAATACTATTAATATAATTTACACTAATAATTAAATATGCTAAAATAAGGGACAAGGAGGAATACTATGTTTCGTAAAAATAATAAAAATAATGAATTAGATTATAATGCTATTAATTCATTCTTTAATACTTCTAATAATATCTTAAAGTTTGTTGGAGTATTAGTAATAATTCTTGTAGTATTAGTAGGTACTTACTTAATTAAAGAATGGAATGTACTTGGTATTATAGGTACTCTTTTATCTGTAATATCACCAGTCTTTATTGGTTTTGTTATCGCTTGGTTACTTGATCCTATCGCTACTAAAATGTCTACTAAAATGCCTAGAGTTCTCGCTTGTATCCTAACATACTTAATTATCTTTGGTGGTATTATCTTAATTTTATTTATAACTGTTCCAACATTTTCTAGTGGTGTTACTGATATTGTCTCTGTTGTACCAGATTTAGTTGATAATGTTCAAGACTTTGCAAGCGATGCTTTAGAGGGACTAGGAGATAGTAAACAAATAAAAGATTATAAAGATAATATTTTAAATAATATTGAAGAAATGGGTACTAATATCGCTTCATCTTTACCTAATACTATTTGGAATTTTGGTAAAGGAGTAATAAGTGTTTCTACTAATATTATTTTAGGTATTATGATTGGTTTTTATCTATTATTTGATTTTCGTAAATTTCAAGGACACTTACTAAGTCTTATTCCTAAAGATTGGCATAAAAATGCTAAAGATTTAATGAGAAGAGTAAATGGTAAATTAAGAAGTTATGTTGGCGGAGTCTTACTTGTCTGCTTTCTTGTCTTTGTAACACAGTCTATTGGCTTCTCTTTAGCAGGACTTTCCGCTCCATTCCTCTTTGCTTTATTCTGTGCTATTACCGATATAATTCCATATATTGGTCCATGGATTGGAGGTGCTCCTGCTGTAATAGTAGGCTTTACAATTGATCCGATGGTAGGAGTATTCTGTTTAGTATCAGTACTTATCTGTCAACTATTAGAAAACAATTTCTATCAACCATTAATTATGGGTAAAACCATGAAATTACATCCTGTTACAATTATGCTTGGACTCTTGATTTTTAATTATTTCTTTGGTATGATAGGAATGATAGTTGCAACACCTGTGATCGCTACTTTAAAAATAATATTTGAATTTATTTTAGAGAATACAACTCTTGGCGAAAAGTTTAATGACTATCAAAATAATAATAAGAAAACGTATGAGAAAAAAAGTACAAAAGAAGATATTGTTAAAGAGAGTTAATGTTTGGTGCAAATTAACCTTTATCCTTTTGGAAAGCTATTTCTTTAGTTTTGTAGGGAGACCTTTATCTTTAATTAAGACCGAAGTAGGATGGTACCGTGTATAAATTTATATGCTCCTACATAGGTCTTTTTTATGTAATAAGGAGTTGGTAAGTGATGAAAATATTTTTATTAGCAGGAAAAGCCGGTTGTGGTAAAGACTTAATGGGAAGTTATATGAAAAGTAGATTTGATTATATGGGAGAAGATGCTTGTATTCTTCATATAACAACCCCTTTATATGAATATGCTAAAAACTATTTTAGTTGGGATGGTGATATGAAAGATAAACCTAGAGAATTCTTACAAGAGATGGGAATTGAAGTAATAAAAAATAAACTAGGTAAGAAATTCTTTCTAATAGATAGATTATGTGAAGATATAGATATATTAAAACATTACTTTGATGTCTTTATAATTACTGATGGGAGACTAATAGATGAATTTGATGAGTTAAAGAAACGTTTTAAAAGTAATATTAAAATAATTCATATTATAAGAGAAAACTGTAATAATAATCTATCAGAGAAAGAAAAGAATCATGTTACTGAGATGGAAGCAGATTTATATAATAATTATGATTATACTGTTAATAATACATCTAAAGAAGAGTTATATAAACAAGCAGATAAGATAATAAAGGAAAGTGAGGTTGAATATTTATATGAATAAATTAATCGCTGTAGTTGGTATGAGTGGTAGTGGTAAAAGTGTTGCAACTACTTATTTAGAAGAGAAAGGTTATACTAAAATATATTTTGGAGGAGTTATCTATGATAAAATGAAAGAAGAAGGAATAGAAATAACTCCTGATAGTCAAAAAGAATTTCGTGAAAACTTACGTAAAGAACATGGTATGGGTGTTGTTGCCAAATTACTTTTACCTAAAATAGAAGAAGCATATAAAAATGGTAATACTGTTTTAGATGGTCTATATTCTTGGGATGAATATTTAATACTTAAAGAAAAATTTGCTGATTTAAAAATGATTTGTGTTTGTTGTGATAAGAAAATTAGATACAAAAGAGTAAGTGAAAGAGTCGATAGACCATTTAATAAAGAAGATATTATTAAAAGAGATGTCGCTGAGATTGAAAACTCTGCTAAAGGTGGTCCTATCGCTTATGCTGATTATTATATTTTAAATAATGGTGATCTTACTAATTATTATAATAGATTAGAAGAAATACTTAGAGAAATAGAACAAGAAGGAGAGAAGTAATATGAGATATATGACTAGTAATGAAATTAGAAAGATGTGGGTTAAATACTTTGAAGAACATGGACATAAGTATGTTAAATCAGCACCTCTTATTCCTATTAATGATGATTCCTTACTTTGGATAAATGCAGGTGTTACCCCATTAAAAAAATATTTTGATGGTAGTGTTACTCCAGAATCACGTAGAATTGTTAATATTCAAAAATGTATTAGAACTAATGATATAGAAAATGTTGGTATAACTAAAAGACATCAAACATTCTTTGAGATGATGGGCAACTTTTCTATAGGTGATTACTTTAAAGATGAAGCGATTGAATTTGCTTTTGAACTTCTAACAGGTAAAAAATGGTTTGATATACCTATAGAAAAACTATATGTTACTGTTTATACCGACGATAATGATGCTTATAATAAATGGGTTGAATTAGGTATGCCTAAAGACCATATTGTAAGACTTGAAGGTAACTTCTGGGAAATAGGAGAAGGACCATGTGGACCTGATAGTGAAATATTTTATGATCAGGGAGAAAGTTTTGATAAAGATGGTGATGCTTGGGATAAATTTATTAAAGATGAAGATCAAGATCGTTATGTAGAGATTTGGAATAATGTCTTTAGTCAATTTAATTCTAAAGAAGGGGTACCTCGTTCTAAATATAAAGAATTACCTCATAAAAATATCGATACTGGTGCAGGGCTTGAACGTTGGGCTTGTATCTTTCAAAATGCTGATTCTAACTTTGAAACAGATTTATTTATGCCAATAATTGAAAAAATTGAAGAACTAAGTGGAGTTTTATATAATGGTGAACCAGCATTTAAAGTTATCGCTGATCATATGAAAGCGGTTACTTTCGCTCTTACAGATGGTGCTAGTTTTGGTAATACAGGTAGAGATTATGTCTTAAGAAGATTAGTTAGAAGAAGTGTTAGATTTGGTCGTAAATTAGGTTTCAAAGAACCATTCCTTTATAAACTAGTTCCTACTGTTGTAAAAGTTATGGGTGAAGCATATCCTGAATTAAAACAAAAATCAGGTGATGTCGCTGTCTATATCTTAGATGAAGAGAAATTATTCTTAAATACTTTAGAAGATGGAGAAAGACGTCTTAAAGAATTAATGAAAGATGATAATGATAAAGTAATAGGTGGTTATGATGCCTTTAAACTATATGATACTTTTGGATTTCCATTAGAATTAACAGAAGAAATAGCATTAGAAAGTGGCTTTACTGTTAATCGTGAAGAATTCTATCAATATATGGAAAAACAAAGAGAAACTGCTAAGAAAGCCTCACGTACTAAAACATCTATGGCTAGTCAAAAGAAAGTCTTAATGGACTTTACTAAACCATCTACCTTTGTCTATGGCCTATATCGTCTAAAGAGTAGTGTTCTTGCTATAGTAAGTAAAGATAGTCTTGAAAAAACACTTGATCATGATGGCTATATTATCTTAAAGCGAACTTGTTTCTATTATGAATCTGGTGGTCAAGTATCTGATACTGGTATGATTGTTGGTAAAAACTTTAAAGCAAGAGTAGTAGATGTCTTTAAAGGTCCTAATGGACAACATGTCCATAAAATAAAACTATTAGATGGTAAAATAACTGTTAATGATGAAGTAGAAGTAATTATAGATAAACAAAGAAGAAAAGAAATAGAAGCGAATCACTCAAGTGTTCACATTCTTCAATATTGCTTACAACAAGTAGTTGATAAAAACATAAGACAAGCAGGTAGTTATGTAGATGAATTTAAACTTAGATTTGACTTTACTTGTCCATCTAAAATAAGTGATGAAGAAATAGTTAAAACCGAAGAGATGGTAAATAATATAATTAAAAAAGGAGTTATAACATCTACTGAAGTAATGCCTCTTGATAAAGCGAAAGAATTAGGAGCAATGGCTTTATTTGGAGAAAAATATAGTGATACAGTTAGAGTTGTTAAAATAGATAAATCTATAGAACTTTGTAGTGGTACTCATATCGCTAATACTAAAGATATTAAAAAATTTGCTATCTATAATTTTGAATCTAAAGGAAGTAATACTTATCGTATTGAAGCCGTTACTAATAAACGTGTTGAAACAACCCTTTTTGATGTTATAAAACCATATAATGATGAAATGGTTAAACTATTAATAAAAGCGAAAGAGATATTAGATCTTGCTACTAAACAAGGTATAAACTTAGACTTTGATGTTGAAATAGATAATAGCGCTCCAACATCTTATAAAGATATTATCTATAATCAAAATGAACTTAGCTATATCCAAAGTGAAGTTAAATCTCTAGAAAAAACCTATAATAGCGAAGTTGAAAGATTAACTCTAAATAACTTAGATATTTATTTAGATCGTACTAAAGAAATTAATCATAAAAAATTCTTATACTTAGAACTTGATAATATAGAAATGTTCTTAGTAAAAGCTATCGCTGATAATCTATGTAATAAATTTGAAAGTGTCTTAATCTTTATCGCTAATATTAAAGAAGATAATAGTGTTAACTTTATTTCTCGCAGTTCAATTAAAGATGTAAATGCTGGACTTTTAATGAAAACAATAACAACTGCTTTTGATGGAAACGGGGGAGGAAGTCCTACTTTCGCTCAAGGTGGTATCAAAAGTAAAGCTCACTTAAAAGAGATAAAAGAGAAAATAGAGGATATGTTAAATGAATAATTATCTCTTAATAAGTCCTTCTAAAAGTATTATTGATAAAAAAATAGATGAACTTATAAATAATGGCTTTAAAGAAGGAGAAGTAACTACTTATGATTTAGAAGAAGATAGTATCACTACTTTATTAGAAGATGCTGATACTATCTCTTTTCTTTCTCCTAATAAAGTAATTATTGGTAATAACTTTAACTTAGATATAGACACTACTTATCTATTTAAATACTTAGATAATCCTAATCCAAATGTCTTACTAATACTAACAGCCTCTAAATTAGATGAAAGGAAGAAAATAGGTAAAGAGTTAAAACAAAAAATAAATTATTTAAAATTAGATTTAGATAGTAAAGATATTATTAAAGACATCTTAAAAGATAAAAAGATAGATTTTAAAGTTATAAATACTTTAGAAGAATACTTTAATGATGATAAAGAAAGACTAATTAGTGAATGTGAAAAATTAAAACTAGCTTATCTAAATGATAAAGAAATAACTTATAATAAAGCGAAAGATATTATTATAAAGCCTTTAAATAATAGTGATAACTTATCTTTTTCTCTTGTTAGAAATATAGCTTTAAAAGATAAGAAAGAAGCCCTTTTAAACTATCAAGAGCTTTTAAGTTATAACATAGAAAGTTATGCTTTAATGGGACTTTTAGAGAGTCAATATCGTCTTTTATATCAAGTAAAAGTCTTAAACAATAAAAATATCTCTTATAATGATATAGCTAAAATACTAGAAGTACATCCTTTTAGAGTTAAAAAGACTTTAGAGTTAGTTAGATATTATTCTTTAAAAGATATAAGTAATATTCTAAAAGACTTAGCCTTAAATGACTATAAAATGAAAAGTGGATTAATAGAAGCAGATATGTTAATAGATATGTTAATACTAAACATAAAATAGCTAAAAGCTATTTTTTCTGTTATAATAATGGCATTCAGGGAGGAGCAAAGTAATGGAAAACGAGTATAGAGAACTAAACGAAGAATTAAAAAAATTAAAGCCAATATTAAGTGAAGATTTTTTTCTAAACTAAATTATTAAATTCTTTTATAAATTCAAAATGATTAAAGTAAAAGACATAATGAAAATATATAATGATTACTTAAATTATAAATTTAAAGATTATCATACTAAATCGAAAAAAATTGAAGAAAAAATAAAACCTTTTTTTGATGAGAAAATAAAATTAAACCTAGAATTAAAAAGGCATGGAAGAAACTTTGATGACATTGATACCTTGTTTGATGCCTTAATTGACGAAAAATATAATATGTTAACTAAAGATGATGATGCAACAATCTTTGTTAATATAGAATTAATAAATTCTAAAGACACATTTAATTTAGGCCATATGATTTATAATGTATTTCCTTCAAATTCTTTTGATCCAAATTTTTCTTTAGAAAATAAATTATTGTCTACAATTTTAAAACTTAAAAAAGACTTTGATAAACTATGTTGGACTTTTTATGAAATAGCAACCTCTATTACTTTATTTAAAGTAACTCCTTACATATTTCAAAGACATAAAATTGTACCCCAAAAACCTATCTCACTATATTTTTTTCCAATAAATAAATTTTTTTATAGTTCACTATACAAAAAAACAATATACTGTTATAATAGCGATTTCCTTTGTAATTTAATAATAGCAGAAGACCGTGCTAAAATTTGGTTTAAACAAGACTTAAAACATGAAACAAAATCAGTAGATTATTTGATTGCATACAATGTTTTTAGAGAGTATAATAAATCTTACCATTACATAGATACTCCTGATGATCATTCATTATTAGATGATTTTGTAAAATATAATATTTTCAATCTCTTAATACCAATTAATGAAATACCTTCATTTCTTATAGATTATTTAAATAATAAAGACAATACTGATATTTCAGAGTTAATAGAAGATGAGAAAGAACCTATTAAAAATAATGATGAATAAAAATTAATTAAAGAATTGGAAGCAAATAAAAAACTAATCGAAGAACTTTCTAAACGAAATGAAGAATTGCAATCTATTTTAGGACAAAAGAAAAAATAGCTTTTGATGAATTATGTACTTTAGTTAAAAATGAAGATATAGAATATTATATTATAAAAGAAAAATATCAAGATAAGTTACAAGATTATGATTTATCTGATATTTCTTTTGACAATGTATTAGTTAGAGGAATAGATTTTAGAAATACTAATATTATGTGGTATAACTTTAATCCTCAAACAGTATACAATAAAGATTTATCTGGTTGTAATTTTTCTGTTAGTAAGGAAAATGCAAATAACTATATTTTCTCATATAGTACAGATTTCACTAATGTTAATTTAAGAGGAACTAATATAAATCATCCTTATATTATTTTTCTTAATTCTACTATTTATAAATCCTATATAGATAAAAGAACAATATTACCAAAATTCTATGCTGATAATGCTGATAATATAGAATTTATAGAAGATGATAGAGTTAAAAAGAAAATATACACTAATTAATTGCTATTTTCCCATTTTTATGCTATAATATGCAACATAAAACGGGGAATTAATATGAAAAATAAAAGGAGGGGTTAGGATGATAAAAGAAAAATATTTTAATTTATTTAAAGACGCCAAAACTAAAGAAGAATTACTTTTAATAGAATGGAAAGCCAATAAATCAAAAAATGAATATGATAAACAAATACTTCTAAAAGTATTTAAAAAAGCATATGAAATATTGGATAAAATAGAAGCCATTGAATTAAACATTATAGATATATTAGTATTAGAATATAATAAAGGAAACAATGTATATGAAAAAGCTTTAGAAATATGTGAAAGTAATGACATTATTATAAATAATATAGATAGTATTTTAAGCGATGAAATTGCTAAAATTATAAATAATGATAGATATAAGATAGTTTTAAATAAAATAAGATACTTATTAAGTAAAGAAATAATAAAATCAAAAACATTAAAAGAACAAAATATTGATTACAGTATTGCCAAAAAAATAATAAAAATGTACTTTAGCAGTTGTGTAGATAATAAAGAAGAATTTCAAAAAATGACAGATTGTCCTAGAAGATGGTTTAATACAGCACTTGATATTTTAGAAGTTAAAAATAATCCAATGTATTATAAATATCAAAAAAGAAAAAGAGAAAAATTTATAGCAAAGAGGAAAATATCAGATAAAATAAAATATCAAACGCAAGAAGAAACTTTAGTTGCAAATGTAACTAATTTATCTAAAGATGATATCGCCGAACTACTAAAAGAAAAAAATAGTATGGAATTAAAAAAGTTTGGTTCCTTAAATAATTTTAATATAAATTTAATAGTCGCTATAAATGAATCTGATCCTAATTTTCTAAATGAATTTTTAAATGATTCTAGCGTATACTTTGTCTATGAAGAACAATATAAAAATTTAGTAAAAAAAGTTATAGATGAAATAAAAAAAGCAAATGCTACTAATAATAATGAACCAATTAATTTATATGATTATTATCTAATGACTAATATATCAATAGAAAGATTAGCATCACTTGCTAAAACATTTAATGATGTAAAAGATAAATGGTTATTAGAAAAGTATTTAGAAAAAAATGAAAGCATTCTAGAATTAGTGGATGATAAAAAGCTAAAAATATTTCTTCAAACTAATCACATTACATGTGGTAATGACACTATTTTATTTACTAACAGTGAGATAAAAAGAGCACTTAGAAATATAGAAGAACAAAGTATGCCATTAACTAAAGGAACTTTATATGGAGCGATTAAACATCAAAAAGAACTAGTTAAGAAAAAAGTAAACTAGTTCTTTTTTAAGTTCTCTAAAAATAAATATATCTCTTTTAATTTAGCTTCATAACCTAAATCTTTAGGATGATAATACTTTTTATTCTTTAATTTATCAGGTAAATATTGTTGTTTAACAAAAGCATTTTTATAGTCATGAGGATATTTATAAGTATCACTTGGATTTTTTAAATGTTTTGGAACATCTGGAATATTACCTTTTTCAATATCACTTAAAGCTTCATCTAAAGCGATATGGGCTGTATTACTTTTAGGAGATAAAGCCATCTCTGTAACAATAGTACCTAAAGGAATCCTTGCTTCAGGTAATCCTACTAACTTAGCAGCATCAATGGCTGCCATTACTTTAGGACCAATAGAAGGATTAGCAAGACCTATATCTTCATAGGCAATAACAGCCATTCTTCTAAATATACTATCTAAATCACCTATAGTAATAAGTCTAGCTAGATAATGCAAGGATGCATCCACATCACTACCTCTAATAGACTTTTGAAAAGCAGATAACATATCATAATAACCATCACCATCTTTATCAGCATAAAAAACAGGTTTACTATTTATCTTTTTAACTACTTCTATATCTACTTTAAAATCACTAGTAGAGTAATATGATATTTCTAATAAATTATAAGCAAATCTTAAGTCATTTCCTGATACTTTAGCAATATAATTAATCGCCTCATAATCTATCTTTATATTAGGTAAATATGGACTTTTAATCGCTCTATTTAATCCCTCTATAATATCACTTGTCTCTAACTCTTTAAGCTCAAACAATTGACATCTAGACCTAATAGCAGGATTAATAGAGTGATATGGATTACTTGTTGTCATTCCAATCAAAGTAATAAGACCACTTTCTAACTGAGGTAATAAAATATCTTGTTTATCTTTATTTAATCTGTGTATCTCATCCATAATTAAGACAATACCATCATACATTTTCGCTTCTTCAATAACTATATCTAAATCTTTTTTAGAATTAATAGTAGCATTTAAAAATCTATATCTAACTCCTAAATCATTAATAATTGCCTTAGCGATAGAAGTTTTCCCAATACCAGGTTTACCATATAAAACAAAAGAAAATAATTTTTTATTCTTAACCAAATTACTAAGAATCATATTTTCTCCTACTAAATGCTTTTGGCCAATAACTTCACTCAAAGTATTAGGAGCCATTTTTAATGCTAAAGGCTTATCCATATTATCACTTCCATTAAATTATTTTATCAAAAAATACTGTTTTTTTAAAGTTAATAATGTTATACTTTAACTAGGAGGGTTCTTATGCAGTATAATAGAGAATTATTTAACAAGTATTATAAAGAATATTTAGAAGCGAAAGAACAATTAGAAACTAATAAAAAAGAAAGAGTTATGTTATTATCTAACGAAAAGTTAAAAGAAACTGTTGATTTTTATAATAGTTTAAGTAAAGATCAAAAGGAAAAGTTTAGAAAAATAAACTGTAATAACTTATTTAATCGTTATATGTATAATGGTATTGGTACTAATGAAGTAAATAATAATTTATATAATTTAATAAGCGAGTTTTATAAAAGTCCTGCTTTTCCTTTTTCATCATCTAAATTTCACTTCTTTATCAAAGATGAAGGCATATTAATAGATGCCATAACTGAAGAAGATAGTAGTGAATTATCAGAAGAAGAAAATAATTTCTTAACAGAAGTTATAAAAATAAAAACATGTTATGATCCATCTTTCAATAATAAAGATGATATCTATATGATTAAAGTTTTATATGATAAATATAATAAAGAATTTCTTATCCAAGATAAGCTTAGGACTGCTAAAAGAATAGATAAAGATAGTACTAAAGGATATAAATGTCCTCCTAATAAGGATATTGATCATCTTAGATGGAAATTAAATGAACAAGCATTATTAATTGAAGAAAAATCTGTTGGAAGACAAAAACAGCTTTTATTATATGAAATTGATGTCACTAGTTTTGAATTAGATTTACTAGAAGGTATAAGAGTAACAGCTATATATAAAAGACTAGAAGATGAATATAAAAAGGGATATTTATCTAAAGAAGTATTTGATTATCAAATAGATGCTTTAATTAATGCTTATTATCATTTAACTGATGAAGAGTTTAGAGAAGAAAGCCAATATTTTGGTAGTTATGAATTAAATCAAGATTTTGAAACAGCAAATCCAAAAATAAATCAAAAAATATTAGAAATGAAAACTAGAGATGGGGGAGTAGGGAAATGGAAAAGATATTAGAAAAATATTATAAAGATTACAAAATTATAGATAATTTATTAAAAGATAGATTAAATAAAAGAGCTATTTTACTTAACACTTTAAAGAATAAAGGTATAGATGAGTTTTACTTTTCTTTATCTAAAACACAACAAGAAATGTATAGGAAAATATATAATGATAATGATGTTAATAAATATGAAAAGAATGAAGAGAACATAACAAGCTTAGAAATAAAAATGAAAAATCTTTTAGAAGATGTTGCTTATTCTAAAGTCTTTCCTTTAAAAGGAAATGAAAGATTAGATATTTACATAAGTGATGGTATTGATACTTATAATGCTATAAATAATAAATCAACTAAAGATTTAGATATAGACGATAACATAAAAGCTTTTATAAAAGAAGTAGTTCAAAATATCTTTGGTTTAAATGAAAATTATACTATAGATGATATTCCTTTAATAAAAGTAATTATAGATAGGTTAAAGAAAAGAAAAGTACCTGTTGATGAAGCAGAAGATATTATATCTAGTGAAGTATCTAGAATACATCGCAAAGAACATTATAGAAAATATCAAAAGACCGAAACTGATGTAAATTGGTTAGATAAAAATATAGAAAAAGCTGTAAAAATATTAGATTTAAATAATAGTCGTTATAAAGATTTATATATTGAAGAATCTTTAACTGCCTATTATCAATCTCTTCTAATAACCAAAGCTAATATCATAGATTTATATGAACAATTAGAAACATTAGATAGGGAAGATCATATATGTGCCTTAGTTAAAGCTTATTATAATTTAACAGATATTGAATTTAAATGTAATAATAATCCTCAAGATTATGAAACAGCAAATCCAAAAGTAAATCAAAAAATATTAGATATGAAAGTAAGTGGTAAAAATGTCTGAACAATTAGAATCAATTGATAGATATTATACTTTATATAAGTTTTATAATAATTTAATTATCTCTACTAAAAGTAGTTTAGAATCCTTAAAAAAAGATGAAAAGAAGATGAAAGAATTAGAAGAAAGATTTAATTCTTTAAAAGAGGAAAATGAATTACAAACATTTTTATCAAAAACAGCTAAAGAAGATTTAGTTTATATAAGAGAGAAAGCTTACTTAGATGCTTTAATTACTAGTAAAAAAGATATAATTAAAAGCTTTAAGAATAGTACTTGTTATCCTTTTAGTAAGACATTTCATTTCTTTATAGAAAATAAAAATATTATTATCTGTGCCATTACTGATGAAAGTACTAAAGGCTTAAGTAAAGAACATAAAAGATTTTGTAAAGATGTTATCTTAGAGAGTGGAGAATTAATCTATGAGTGTTATAGCAAAAAAGATATACCTCAAATAAAAGATTTATATAAAGATGCTCTAACAAGTAAAGAAGATAATATCCATCAGTATATTTTAACTAAAAGTAGGAAGAAGTGATAATTTGAAACGTAGTGAAGTAGATAGAGAAAAAATAAGTCCTATGATGAGACAATATCTAGAAATAAAAGATAATTATGAAGATACTATTATCTTTTTTAGGCTAGGAGACTTTTATGAAATGTTCTTTGAAGATGCTGTTATTGCCTCAAGGGAATTAGAATTAACTCTAACAGGACGTAATGCCGGACTTGAAGAGAGAGTTCCTATGTGCGGTATACCTTTTAAAGCCTATGAAGGATATTTAGATAAACTAATAGATAAAGGTTATAAAGTAGCGATAGTTGAACAATTAGAAGATCCTAAGACAACAAAAGATATGGTAAAAAGAGATGTTATTCAAGTAGTTACTAAAGGAACAAGATTAGATTCATCTATTAATGCCAAAGATAATAACTTTATCGCATCTATCTATGATTTAGAATACTGTTATGTTATATCATATTCTGATATTTCTACAGGAGAAATATATGTCTTATTAGAAGATAATAATAAAGATCATTTACTAAGAGAAATATTAAGACGAGAATTTAGTGAAATAATTGTAAACAATAAAATAGATAGAGAATTTGTTAATATGCTTAGAACAACATATCATTTAAATGTAACTATTTATGATGAATTATATAATGGTAATAAATATAATTATGTTTATAAAAACTTAAAAGATATAAGAGAACAAACTGGTATTAAACATTTACTTGCATATCTTACAACTACTAAAAAAGGAGATTTATCTCATTTAATAGAAGCGAAAAAAGAGAACTTAAAAGATCATTTATTAATAGATAATAATACTAAAAGAAATCTAGAACTTACAGAAACAGTTAGATTAAGAGAAAGAACTAATAGTCTTTTATGGCTTTTAGATAAAAATAAAACTGCTATGGGTAGTAGATTATTAAAACAAAATATTGAAAGTCCTTTAACTAATAAAAAAGAAATAGAAAGGAGATATGACTTTGTAGATAAATTAAGAGTAGAGTTTATACTAAGAGATGATTTAAAAAATAATTTAGATGAAGTATATGACTTAGAGCGCCTTGCTAGTAGAATTACTTATGGTAATTTAAATGCTAGAGATTTATTACAACTTAAAAGTAGTTTAAAAGCCTTACCAGAGATTAAAAGAATCTTAAAAGAATTAAATTATTATAAAGAAATAGAGGATTTTCCTGAAGTATACAGTCTTCTTGATAAAAGTATTGTAGAAGATCCTCCTATTACTTTAAGAGAGGGACATTTAATTAAAGATGGTTATAATGAAGAGTTAGATGAGTTAAGAAGTATATCTAGTGGTTCTAAAGACTTTATTTTAAATCTTGAACAAGAAGAAAAGGAACGTACTGGTATTAAGAACTTAAAAGTAGGTTTTAATAAAGTCTTTGGTTATTATATAGAAATAAGTAAAGGACAAGTTAAAGAATTAAAGGAAGAATATGGTTATGAAAGAAAACAAACTTTATCTAATTGTGAGAGATTTATTACTCCATTACTTAAAGAAAAAGAAAATATTATATTAGGGGCCGAAGAAAAGATTATTAACTTAGAATATGATTTATTTATGAAGATAAGAGAAACTATTAAACGATATATTTCTCCTTTACAAAAAACTGCCAATATTATTGCAGAAGTAGATATGTTACAATCATTCTCTACAGTAGCAGATCTATATAATTATGTAAGACCTACTATTACCGATAACCATTCAGTAAAAATAATCGCTTCTCGTCACCCTGTTATTGAAGAAGTTATGGCTCGTGAAGATAAAAAATATGTCTCTAATGATATAATTATGGATGAAGATACTTCTATTCTTTTAATAACAGGACCTAATATGGCTGGTAAATCTACTTATATGCGTCAGTTTGCTATTACAGTAATAATGGCGCAAATAGGTTGTTTTGTCCCTGCTAAAAGCTGTAAAATGCCTATTTTTGATAAGATATTCACAAGAATAGGAGCAAGTGATGATTTAGTTAGTGGTGAATCTACTTTTATGGTAGAAATGAAAGAAGCTAATCTTGCTTTAGAAGAAGCGACTAATAATAGTTTAATACTATTTGATGAATTAGGTAGAGGTACAGCGACTTATGATGGCATGAGTCTTGCCCAAGCGATATTAGAATATATTCATGATAAAATAGGAGCAAAGACAATGTTTTCAACCCATTATCATGAACTTACAAGTTTATCTAATAGTCTAAAACACTTACAAAATGTTCATGTATCTGCAGTTGAAGAAGATGGTAAATTAACTTTTCTACATAAAATAAAACTAGGCGCGGTAGATAAAAGTTATGGACTTAATGTAGCAAGTCTTGCTCACTTACCTAATAGTTTAATCAAAAGAGCAGAAGAAATACTTAATGTCTACGAAAGTGAAGGAGTTAAAGAAAGGGAATTTACTCAAACAAGTCTATTTAGTCTTGATGAAGAAGAAATAAAAGAAGAAGAGCGGGTTAATGAAATTGAAGAAGCAGTTAAAGATTGTGATCCATTAAATATGACACCAATTAATGCTTTAAACTTCTTATATGAATTAAAAGAAAAGATAAAGAAAGAAGATGTTTAAAATGAAAGTAGATTTATTACAATTAATAAAAGATAGAATACCTGGCTTGGAAGGAAATGAAGTTGTTTGTAAATTATTAGATTATTATCTTAAGGATAACTATTCTTCAAATTTATTTATATTAGCTGATGATAGGATTGTACTTAAAAATGGCACTTATATGATTATTTATAATGATAATAATATTGATATTGCAAAAATTAATGAAGAAGTGGGGGTAGAAGAGAATATTAGATTTAACATTATAGATGATAATAGTTTTGATATATTTTATTGTAATTATATTGTTAATGGTAATAACCATTTAGTTAAAAGCTTTAACTTATCAGTTTTTAATAATAAGTTAAGTAAGGCAATTATTAGTGAATGGGATTTTTCTAAAGAAATGGAAATACTTCTTCATATCATTAGTAGTATACTTGCTACTATAAATCCAAATATAGATTACTATGAAGAAATTAAACAATTAATAGATAGATGGTTTGATGAGAATATAATTGCACACTATAAAATTTTAAATGTAGATGATAAAAAAATCACTACTTATGAAGATGATATGCTTTTAGAAGAACCACTTGATAAAGAGATAATTGATGTATTAGATGGCTTTTTTGATTTTTTTAATGAAGCATATAGTAAATCTAATCAAGCTATGTATGAAAGCCTATTAACGGTAGAAAATATTAATGCGCCTAAAGAAAGACAATATATCTTACTTAATAATAGAAAATAAAAAGGGATGATTACTAATGAATTATGTATTAGTATATAAAGATACTAAAAAAAATGTAAATTACTATTATAATTTTAATGATAAATTGGTTTATACTAGTGATAACAATAAAAATAAATGTAATTTAATAGGTGTAATAGGTATTGTTATAGGTTTTATTTTCTATCTTGCTTTCGCTTATCTTAGTTACTATTTACCATACTCATATCTATTTATAGTCTTAATTGGAATTATCTTTGGTATAGTTATAACTTTAATTGCAAACTCTACTATTAAAGATATCTTTAAAGAAAAAGGTAAGAAAATATCTATAGATAAATTAAGAGAAATGTATAAAAAAAATAAATCATTTAGAATAAAATACTTTATCTTATCAATAGCTTTCTTTATCTTAACAATATTAAATTTAGTCTTGTATCAAAATATTACTACTATAAATTATCTTCTATTTACTAGTGTTATTATGACTACATTCCTATTTCTTTTATATAGACCTATTAAAAATATAAAATTGTTAAAACTAATGAAAACTTCACATTAAATGAAGTTTTCTTTTTCAATTATGTCTTTTAATTTATTTTTAATATCATCTGTTGTAAATAAATAGGGTATAGAATTATAATTACATTTTACTAAATCTTTAATAGTTAAATTAGTAGTATTCAAAACATTGCTATACTCATCATTAATATTTATATTAGAAACTGTATCATTATCAGTATTTATAGATATTAAAACATTATTATTATATAAATATTCTAAGGGATGTTTTCCTTTTGCCGCTTCTGTTTGAAAGTTACTAGTAGGACATACTTCTAAAAGAATTCTATTATTAATTATTCTTTCCATAGTCTCTTTATCTTCTATACATCTAATACCATGACCTAATCTTTTAGTTTTAAAATCTAAAGCACTATTTATACTTTCTTTACCATCTGCTTCTCCAGCATGAATGGTATAGTGAATATTTTCTTTTCTACATAAATCAAAAATATATTTAAAGTTTTTTGTTTCATATAAAGCCTCTGCACCTGCTAAATCTATGGCAACAACACCTTTATTAAGATATTTCTTAGCATACTTTACTATCTCTAAATTATCTTCTTTACTACTATCTCTCATACAACAAAGAATAATTCCTCCATAAATATCAAAATCATCTTTAGCTTTCTCCATTCCTTTTATAACACTTCTAATTACTTCATCTAGACTAAGACCTTTTTCTATATGTTTTATAGGAGCGAATCTTATTTCTGCATAGATAACATTTTCCGTATATAATTTTTTAAATAAATTATAAGTAACTTCTTCAAGTCTTTCTTTAGTTTGTAATAAAGAAGAGGGAAGAGTAAACTTCTCTAAATAATCATTTAAATTATGGCAATCTTTATCTACTTGTAGTTCTTTAACTATCTCATAATCAGTTAAATTATAACCATCTTCTTTAACATATCTTTTAGCTAGCTCTATATCAATAGAACCATCCAAATGAAGATGAGTAATTATTTTCTTTACACCTTTTATTTCCATATCTATCCTCCTTGTATTTAATATACATATTTTAATATATTTTGTCTAGGATTTATTTTACAATGTACTTGTTAGAAAATGATATTTATGGTAATATGTATATGTAAAGAAAATTTACATATTATAAAAAAAGGAATACCTAGTTTTGCAGTTAGGTGTTACCTAAAATAATTTTGAGTAAGCATCCTAATTACAAAGTTGTAATTGGGTGCTTTTCTTAGTTGTATATGATTAAAAGTATAATAATAATTAGTAAAATAACTATTAGCATATCTTTCTTCGCCATAAGCAAGCCCCCTTTCTACCCCCTGAAATCAAGATGGTGAAAGAGGTAAACACCCATTACTAAGTATTTCTAACAGATATATTAACATATATGATATAGATAATCAATCGAACAGGATACATTTTTTAATAGAACAAATATTTTATAATATTTGCTCTTTTCATATGTAATATTTTTTGATAAAATAAATGAAGAAAGAGAAGTGATACTTTTGAAAACAAGAAATGAAGTAAGAGAAATAGCTCTTCATATAATCTATAAAATAAATATTTTTGATG
>CALVVD010000010.1 GCA_944363745.1 uncultured Bacilli bacterium
CTACTGGTTCAGGTAAATCTGTTTGTATTAATGGTATTATTTGTTCTATTTTAATGAGAGCGAAACCTGATGAAGTTAAACTTGTTATGGTTGATCCTAAGAAAGTTGAACTTTCTGGTTATAATGGTGTTCCTCATTTACTTAGACCAGTTGTAACAGATCCTAAAGAAGCATCTGTTGCTCTTGCTAAGATAGTTTCTGAGATGGAAAGACGTTATGATACTTTTAGTGAAACAAAAACAAAAAACATTGCTACTTATAATGATTATGTAGAAAAGAAAAATAAAACACTACCACCTGATGAACAAATTAAGAAAATGCCATTTATTGTTGTAATAATAGATGAGTTAGCTGATCTTATGTTAGTTGCTAGTAAGGATGTAGAGGCATCTATTATGAGAATTACGCAGATGGCTCGTGCGGCGGGAATTCATTTAATTATTGCAACACAAAGACCATCAACAGATGTAATTACTGGTGTTGTAAAAGCGAATATTCCAAGTCGTATTTCCTTCGCTGTTTCTAGTAGTATTGATTCACGTACTATTCTTGATATGACAGGTGCAGAAAAATTACTTGGTAAAGGAGATATGTTATTCTTACCAATGGGAGAAGCAGATCCAGAACGTATTCAAGGGGCCTTTATTTCTGATGATGAGATTAAAAGAATTATTGATTATACTATTGAACAACAAAAAGCAGAGTATGATCAAGGCTTTATGAATTTGTCTAGTGATAGTGAAAAATCAGCTTCACAAAAAGAAGATATGGCTCAAACGGAAGAATATGATGATCCTTTATATAACGAAATAGTAGAGTTTGTTATTGAAACAGGTAAAGCTAGTGCTTCACTTTTACAGAGAAGATTTAAAGTGGGTTATAATAGAGCGGCAAGAATTATTGATTTATTAGAAGAACGAGGCATTATTGGGCCACCTAATGGATCTAAGCCTAGAGAAGTATTAGTTAAATTAGATGATAATGCTAGTGATGAATAGATTATATTTTTAAGTAAAGTATAGATTAATGTCTATACTTTTTTATACAAGATAGCACAAGAAAAAGACAAGAAAATATTAAAAAGTACAAGAAATGCTTTACAAATATAACTAATAATGTTACTATTTATACAGGAGGTAGATAAAGATGACGATAAGTGCACAACTACAAGAAAAATTACTTGAATATCTAAGTGATGGGAAAAATCATAGTGTTAAAGAAATGAAAGAATATTTAAGAAATGTAAATTTTAGTAATTATACAGAAGGCCATTTTGCAGGCTCTTTACATACTTTAGTTAATAATGGTTCTATTAAATCTGTTTCTAGAGGAATATATGTAATAAAAAGAGGTGATAATATGAAGATGTGTTTTGTAGTATCTCCTGTTGGAGATGCAGGTAGTAAAATAAGAGAAAGAGCAGATAAATTATTTAAATATATTATTAATCCAGTGTGCGAAGAATGTAATTTTAAAGCTATTAGAGTTGATAAACTTAATGATGCTAATTCTATTACTCAAACAATTATTGAATATCTTGAAACAGCAGATTTGGTAATAGCAGATATTTCTGGCCATAATCCTAATGTCTTTTATGAGATGGGATATCGTACTAGAACAGAAAAGCCTATTATTCATCTTAAATCTAAAAATGAAAAGATACCATTTGATATTAATACTATTCGTACTTTTGAATATGATTTAACTGATTTAGATAGTGTTGATGAAATAAAAAAACGTTTGATAAAAACAATTAAATCATTTGATTATAAAGAAGATACTAAGACTAATAATAAAGAAAATGAAAGTGCTCAAACTTCTATAATGCCAGTTTTATATCAAATTTTAGATTCTCTTAGTAGTATGAAAAGTGATATTAAAAATTTAAATAAAGAGACAATTAAAACGATAATTAATACGATGCAAGATTCTAAACCACAAGTATCATCTGATGTAGCTTTACAAATGCAATTATTTAATAGTTTATTAAATAATCCTGAAAGTGTCATTAAATTAGCAAAGTTATCTAAAGAGTTTGAAACAGTAAAGAAATAACTTTATTAAGTTTTTTCTTTTTTTCTAAACTGTTTCAATTGATAATTAAAAAAAATTAATATATACTATAAGAAAAAGGAGGTATGTCTGTGCGTAAAAAAATATTAATACTTGCATTACATTTAGGATATGGTGGTGTTGAAAAAAGTGTTACCTCCCTAGCTAATTCACTTGCTAAAAATACTAACTATGAAATAGAAATAGCATCTATTTATAATCTTTATGGTAAATCTGTATATGATTTAGATAAATCTGTTAAAGTAACATATTTAATAGATAGTGATTTACCTATTAGAGTATCAAAATATAAAAACTTATTATTTAAATTTCATTTTATTACTTTAACTAAACTTTTATTTAAAGATTATATTTCTAAAGCTAAATTTAAAGAATTATTTAATGATAGTTTAGGTATTTTAATGTATTCTAAAAGAAGTAAAGTTATTAAACAATTGTTAAAAGAAACAGATGCTGATGTAATAATATCTACAAGAATATTCTTAAATGAATTATTATCACTATATGCTAAAGATAATGTCTTAAAAATAGGTTGGGAACATAATCATCATCATAATGATTTAAAATATGCAACTGATGTTGTTAGAAGTGCTAAAAATCTTGATTATTTAGTATTAGTTTCTAAGAGTTTACAAAAATTTTATCGTAAGAAGATGGCTACTTATAAATGTAAATGTGTTTATATTCCTAATGTTATTGAATATATTCCTAAAACAAAAAGTCCTCTTACAAGTAAACATTTAATATCAGTAGGACGTCTTGCTCCTGAGAAAGGATATTTAGATTTATTAAAGATATTTAATGATTTAAAACAGAAGAAATTAGATTGGCATTTAGATATTGTTGGTGATGGTAATGAAAGAAGTAAATTAGAAAAATATATTAAAGATAATTCTCTTGAAAATGATGTAACACTACATGGCTTTAAGAGTAGTGAAGAGATTGAAAAACTTATGAGAAAAGCTAGTATTTATATTATGACAAGTTATACAGAAAGCTTTGGTATTGTTTTAATAGAAGCGATGAGTAATGGTCTTCCTTGTCTTGCTTTTGATTCTGCTGAAGGTGCTAAAGAGATTATTACTTCAGGACTTGATGGTTATTTAATTAAACATCGTAATTTTAAAGTTATGGAAAAGAAAATATTAGATCTTACTAAAGATATAGATAAACGTAAGGAACTTGGTAAAAATGGACGAATTAAAGTAAGAGAGTTTGTAAGTGATAATGTAGTAGAGAAGTGGAAGAAAATAATAGAAAAGAAGTGATTTGATGAAAAAAGTAATGTTTATATCAAGTACAGGGGGACATTTAACAGAGCTTTTACAATTAAATAGTATTTTTAATGATTATAATTATTCTTTAATTACTGAAAATACTAAATCTAATAAAGCTTTAACTAAAAAATATAAAAATATGGGATTCTTATTATATGGTACTAAAGATCATAAATTATCTTATCCTTTTAAATTAATTATTAATTGTTTTATAAGTCTTTATTACTATTTTAAATATCAACCAGATTATATTGTAACAACAGGTGCTCATACAGCAGGACCAATGTGTTCTATTGGAAGAATATTTGGTAGTAAAATTATTTATATTGAAACTTTCGCTAATATTAATACTAAGACTATTACAGGAACATTATTTTATAAGCTACATATAGCGAATGTTTTCGTAGTCCAATGGAAATCTATGTTAAAACTATATCCTAAAGCTAAATATGGAGGGTGGTGTTTTTAATGATTTTAGTTACTTTAGGTACACAAGATAAAAGTTTTGAACGATTACTTAAATTAATAGATAAAGCGATTGATGATAAGATTATTAAAGAAAAAGTAATAGTTCAAGCAGGTTTTACTAAGTATAAAAGTAAAAATATGGAAATATTTGATACAGTATCTAGTGATGAACTTGATAAATTAATTAAAAAAGCAGATTTAATTATAACTCATGGAGGAGTAGGTAGTATACTTTCAGCTTTAAAATATAATAAAAAAGTAATCGCTACACCAAGATTATCTAAATATAATGAACATACTAATGATCATCAAAAGCAAATAGTTAAAGAATTTGCTGATAGAAATTATATTTTACCACTTTTAGATTTTAATGATTTTAAAAAAGTATATCTAAAGAGTAAAACATTTAAACCAAAAAAGTATGAAAGTAATAATGAGAATTTTACAAAGATGATTAAAAGTTATATAGATGATGATAATCATATAAGTTGGTTTAATAGAGATAAATTTATTATTTTAACCGCTATTATAAATGTAATTATTTTTACTGTTTTAATAAATTTTAACTTAAATATTTATTTATCTTTAACTATTAGTTATGTTATTTCTTGTACTTTAATGAAACTTTTCAAAGTAAAAAAATTACCTAATCCTATAACAGTAATCCTATGTTTCTATTTAATAGAAGGATTATCTTTAATACTTTTAACAGGTAATTTAGGGTTAAATGCTATTATTTCTAAAACAATTATTAATATCTTAGTAATATTTATTTATCATTTTTTATCAAAGAAAAATTAAAAAGTAACTGTTACGTTACTTTTTATTATGCTGCTAATTCTTTATAAATATCTCTATCATAATTATGTTGTTCTGCTTCTAGGTCATCTAATTCTTCTGTCGTAATTAAAAAGAAATTATATTCTAATATATCAGAACCATCAGTTGTAATAGGATCATCCCAAGTAAGATCTAAGTGATACCATGAATCATTTAAATTAACAGCATTCCAAACATGATTTTCCGATGCTATTTTATAACTTTTAATATCTAAATCTTCTAAAAATAATTCCATAGCATCAGTATAACCACCACATAAACTATATCCTTCTAAAAGAGTACCATAAGCTGTATCAGATTTATATTTAACAACATTATTATCACTTCTATCTTGGTCATATTTACTATTATTTATAATATAATTATGAGCTTCTTTAATTTTATCTTCATTACTCATAGAATCATTCCATATCTCTTTTTCTATTTCTTTAACTTTAGCATTAATTAGTTTAATTTCACTATTATTATAAATATGATCAATATTAAGTGTTACTTTACCATAATCGTCATAACTAGTTTCTAAATGTTTAAAACTATTAAAGGGATGAACAAAATTATTTATAGTAGATAATGTTTTTTGATCATTAGCAAGAGTATCAACTTCATCTATACAACTATCATAATCATCAGGGCAATAGAAGGAAAACTTTGAAACTCCAGAATTTAAAACCGTATAATAAATATTTAATAAATCTTGATAATTATGAGGAGTAAAATCATCAGTTAACTGAACATAATCAAAGTCATAATCTCTTGTATAATCATTGCTATCATTTAAACTAACATCTTTATTTTCTTTAACAAAATAAGTTCTATATAAATCATATAAAGTACTTCTATAAGCATAAGTAAAACCAAATAAAATAATAAGGAATATTAAAACAATGTATTTTTTCATAAACATCCTCCTAACTTATTCTAACAGTCATTAAAACTTTTGTAAACGATTAACTGTGTAAATGTATGTAAAAAGTGTTATAATAAAGTACATTAAAAAGAGGTAATATGTATGGAACTTAATGCAATGCTTGAATACTATAAAGAAACAGAAGGTAAATATTTAGAGTTAGATAAAAAAGTAGCAGAACAAATTATTAATGAATATAAAAAAATAGGTTCATATCATAAATGTGATGATAATCCTTTAGAGTTTCTTTTATTTAATTATTTGTATTTAAAAAAGAAAAATAAACATCAGAAGTTAGAGACTCTTTTAGATAAATATCATTTTAATTATGTAACTTCTATTCATAAGGCATTATATGATTTATTAATAGATAAAGAAGAAAGAAGTATATTATGGCCTGGTATGATAAGAGTAGAAAATGATAACTTATTATATAAAGTAAAAACTAATATAGGTATTATAAGAGTTTATAAAGCGAGTGAAATGTTTAAAAATAGTAAATCTTTTTATATATTCAATAGATTTTTAAAAAAAGTTGTTATGATAGAGTTTATGATTTCTTGGATGATAATAGAGATTATAAAGCAGTTCTATCATATGATGATAATTTATTTGTGGGAAGGCACTTTCATTCTTATTTAGAGAAAGGTTATATTACTTTAGATATTGCAAGTAATGCTTTATATACTAGTAGAGAAGAAAAGAATAAAGTACTTAAAGGCGAAATAATTACAAAACTTACTTTTGATGAGGTAATAGAGTCATATAATAAAATATTAGAAGAAAATTCTAGTTTAGATAGTAATTATCCTAAGTTAGGAGTGCTCACATTATACTACGGTAAAAAGCAAGGAATAAAATAAAAACAGGATGACCTGTTTTTATATTGCTCTATATTTATCACTATCTTTATAAGGATTTTTCTTATCAATATAATCAGTAAAAATAATCCCATTTAAATGATCTATTTCATGTTGAAAAGCGATAGCAAGTTCTTCTCTTGCTCTTACTCTTATCTTATTACCATCAATATCATATCCTTCTACAGTAACTCTAGCATATCTTGGAACAATTCCTTCAACTTCACGATTAACAGATAAACATCCTTCTCCCATTTCAACATAAATCTTTTCAGTTGAATTACTAATTATTTTAGGATTACAAATAATATAAGTATCAAATTCTTCTTCATCAACTTCATGAACAATAGTTAAAAATCTTTTAGGAATACCAAGTTGAATAGCAGCCATACCCATACCAGGTCTTAAATCATATTTTTCTGCTAATCTTTCTATTTGACTATTAGTTAGATATTCTACCATCTCATTTATCGCTTTTTTATCTTCTTTACTTAAAGGAAAAGTAACATCTTTACTAACAAGTCTTAATCTTTTATCTTTTTCATCTAATATATCTTTTGTTTTTAACATCTAAATACCCCATTTCTTGCTATATTTTAACACATTTTAAGAAAAAAAGAAAGGAAAACCTTTCTTATCGTGTGAATCTCGCACCAATTACAATAACTAAAAGTATAAATAATACTAAAATAATTGCATAGTTATTATTGTTATTACCCCAACCCCAACTGTTACAAGTAGGGAAGAACCATTGATTTCCACATCCACAGCTTGGGAATGAATTAAATGATCCACCACCATAATAATACATAGTTAAAAACCTCCTTTTTCTATTATAAGATATGAAAAGATATGTCAAATTGTTAATGAACTTGTCCTAAGAACTTTAAACTATTTAAAAAATATGGTATTCTAAAAGAAAAGACTAGGAAGGAGATAAAATGTGACTAAATTTAGAGATATTATTAAAAATATAGATAAACCTTTATTTCTTATAACCTTAGTTCTTTTTACTTTAGGGCTTATTATGGTGTTTTCTGCTAGTAATGTAACTTCTTATATGAATGGGGGAAGTCCTTATGATTATTTCTTTAGACAAGGGTTATTTTTATTAGCAAGTTTTATTCTTTGCATTTTTATAATAAAATTTAATACTAAGTTTTATGGTATTGTATCTAATCTTTTATTAGTTATTCTTGTATCTATTTTGGTATTATTATTAATTTATGGTAGTGCTACTAATAATGCTGTTAGTTGGCTTTATTTTGGTCCTTTTGGTTTTCAACCTAGTGAGTTTATTAAAGTAGTAATGATTGTTTTTATGGCAAGGTATTATGAAGTACATGAGAAAAGATTAAATAATTGGGTAGTTGCTTTAATTCCTCTTTTAGTAGGAATAATTATTACTTTTCTTATTATGATTCAACCTGATCTTGGTACTGCTATTATATTTGCACTTTTAACAGGAATAATATTTTTATCTTCCCCTGTTTCTAAGAAGATAAAAGCAAATATAATGTTATTGTTAATCGGTATGGTAATAGTAGGCGTATTAGCGATTGTTATGACTGGAGGAAGTATTTTACAATCAAGACAAATAGAACGTTTTAATTTTACAAGACCTTGTGATAGATTACTTGATACAGGTAATCAAGTATGTAATGGTTATATTTCTATTAATAATGGAGGACTTACAGGAGTTGGGCTTGGTAATAGTACCCAAAAGTATTTATATTTACCAGAACCATATACAGACTTTATCTTTGCAGTTATTATTGAAGAGTTAGGTCTTGTGGTAGGAATTATTATAATACTAGCTTATATTTATCTATTGTATAGAATTTTAAAGATAGGTAGAGAAAGTTATACTAATAGAGGAGCTTTAATTTGTTATGGAGTAGCAGTTTATATTTTCTTACATATTGCAATTAATTTAATGGGGTTATTTGGACTAATGCCAATGACAGGTGTACCGTTACCATTTATGAGTTATGGAGGTAGTTTTACTTTGTGTCTTATGGTAGCTTTAACGCTTGTACAAAGAGTAAATATTGAGACTAAGATAAGAGATAAGAAGAAATAGTTTATAATAAAGGAGAAATGAAGGTATGGGTAAGACAAAAAAGAAATATGTAATATTAGTAGTAGTTACAATTTTAGTAAGTGTAATAGCTCTAATAGGAGCGACTTATGCTTTACTTACTATGACTATAGAAGGTGATAAAAATATTACTCTAACAGCAGGAATATTAAAAGTAGATTTTGCTGAAGGAGATAATATTAATTTAGAAAATACCGCTCCTATGACAGATGCTCAAGGATTAAAGACAACACCATATACTTTTACTATAACTAATACAGGTAATATAAATGCTTATTATCATGTTTCATTAGAAGAGGATAGTGCTAATACACTAACAAATAATTATTTAAAGATGAGACTAACTAGTAATAATGGCTATGATAGTGGAGTAGTTAATGTTAGTAGTTATGGAACAGGAGAGTTTGATATAACTAGTGAGTATACATTAGAACCAGAAGATACTGTTACTTATACACTATGGATGTGGTTAGATAATAATGCAGGTAATGAAGTACAAGGAACCGAGTATCAAAGTAAGATAGTTGTTACTAGTTATGATAGGAAACAAGGTACTAATGCTGTACAACTTGTTAAAAGTAAATCTAATGCTGAAAGTTTAGATTATAATAGTGCAACTACTGAACAACAAAAAGAAGCTTGGGTACATACTCATCCAGAGACAGAACAAACAGAATCCCTAACAGATTATAGATATATAGGAAGTGATCCTAATAACTATGTAACATTTAATAATGAAACTTGGAGAATAATAGGAGTATTTAGTGTAGATGATGGAACAGGTAACATAGAACAAAGACTTAAACTAATAAGAAATGACTCTATTGAAGATATAGCATGGGACACTAATAATACTAATGATTGGTCTAATGCAACTTTAAATACCTATTTAAATTCAGGAGATTACTGGACTAGTAGTCTAGGCAAAGAAGCAAGAAATATGATAGGAAATACCCTTTGGTACTTAGGAGGGGTAACTAATCAGTTAGGTGTTTCGGAAGATTCTTTAGCAGATAGTTATTATTTAAATGAAAGAGGTATAGAAGTGTATGATGGAAGAAGTGCAATCTGGGTAGGAAAGTTGGGATTAACATATCCATCAGATTATGGATATGCTACTAGTGGAGGTAGTACAACTGATAGAAATACTTGTTTGAATATGGGATTATCTAGCTGGAATAGTGCAAGCGATTGCTATAATAATGATTGGTTATTTAATTCATCGCTTCAATGGACTATTACTCCTTTTTTCTCTAATTCTAATGGAATAGTTATCATTAATAGTACAGGAGATATATATCGTAGCAGGGCTTATGATACTACTGTTGGGGTGAACCCAGTCGTCATTCTAAAATCTAATGTTAAAATAGTTGACGGTGATGGAAGTAGTAGTAATCCATATACATTATCTATGTAAATGATTTAATTTATGAAAAAAATAAAAAAAGTATGAATTTTGTAAATTCAAAGAATTTTAGCTTTCAATTTTCAAAATTCCCTAGAGCAATTCATTAAATTGAAGCTCTTTTTTTCTTGAATTTTAAAAATTGCCTTTTTGCATTTATTTTTTGTTTCTGTTAGTATTGGTCTTGGAAAGGAGGTAATGGGAATGACTTTTACTTATCGTCATAAAAAACAAATAATTATAATTGCAATTACTCTTATTTTGCTATCAGTTTTGGGAGGAGTTGTATTTTATAAACTCAGTTCAGATACTAAAGATAAAGAAAATATAGTACTTAATACTTCTAAAGAAGATGTAAAGAAAGAAAAAGAAGAAGATACTGCGGATATCTATTATCAAGTAGATATTAAAGGTGAAGTTAATGTTCCAGGTATTTATACTGTTAAAGAAGGTAGTCGAGTTATAGATGTTATAAGACTTGCTGGTGATTTAACAGATAAAGCTGATACTAGTGTTTTAAATTTATCTAAAAAAGTAGCTGATGAAATGGTAATAATTGTTTATAGTTATGACGAAGTTGCTAATTTTACTGAGACTTTAGAAAAAGAAAAAGTTGAACAAGAAGCTTGTCTTAATCAAAATGAAATAACTAATGGAGCATGTATTGAAGAAGATACTACTACTTCCACATCTAAAGTTATAGATGGTAATATTAAAGTATCTATTAATACAGCTACATTAGAAGAATTAATGCAACTTCCTGGTATTGGTGAAACAAAAGCTAAGGCGATAATAGATTATCGTAATGAAGTAGGGTCATTTCAAAATATTGAACAGTTAAAAGAAGTTAATGGAATAGGAGAAGCAACATTTGATAACATTAAGGAAAATATTACTATTTAAAACTTTATATATAACCATATTCTTAATTAGTTTATTATATCTTTTTATTACCATAAATATAGATTATACTTCTAAATATGAAGGGAGTGAAAGTTTTGTAACTGGAAGTATTAGTAATCTTTCATATGATGGTAATAAACTTACAATTACCCTAAATGCAAAAGAACAAATTATAGCCACATATTATTTTGATACTAAAGAACATTTGAATAATATAAAAAACACGTTATCATTAGGAGATACCATTAAATTAGAAGGTGAATTAAAAGAACCTATATCTAGTAACAACTTTTATAACTTTTCTTACCACTCCTACCTTAAAAACAGAAAAGTTTTCTATTTAATGGATGTCTCTAATATAGAATTAATTAAAAAGAATAGTAATATTTTATTAACCTTTAAATCATTGATTAGAAATAGCATTAAAAATGATAAAGCAGGAGAATATATCAATATCTTTTTCTTAGGAAATGATAATAATTTTGACAATGACCTAACCTCCAAATTTCAAAAATTAGGAATTTCTCATCTCTTTGCTTTATCAGGAACCCAAATAAGCTTTCTTATTGTAATAATATCCTTTTTCTTAAAAAAAATAAATTTTTCATTAAAATTACAATTCTTGGTTATTTTCTTCATACTTGTATTATATTATTTAATAATAGAAAGCTGTGCTGCTATTGATAGAGCGTTAATATTTAATTTAGTCTTTGCCCTTAATAATATTTTTAACTTCAATATTAAACCTTCTTTCTTAATACTATTATCTTTAAGTATTCTTTTCTTTATTAATCCATTTTATATTTATGATATTGGATTTCAATATTCTACTATTATATCGGTAACTTTAATCTTAATAATGATGAAAAAAGAAAAAACTAATAAGATAATAGAATTATTAAAAATATCATGGGTAAGCTTTTTAGTAAGTTTACCCATTTCTTTATATCATTTTTCTTATATAAATATATTAAGTATTATCTATAATCTTTTTTATGTTCCTTTTATTAACATTATAATATTTCCTTTAGCCATGATATGTGTAATATTTCCTTTTCTAAGTAGTCTTTTAGAAGTATTTATCTATATTTTTGAAGGTAGTGTTAATTTACTATCAAATGTTAAGATAGGTACTATTGTCTTAGCAAGAATTCCTTTTGTTTTCTATTTAATTTATTATGTAATAATTTTTTCTTATCTTTATTTTAAGAAGAAATTTATCTTTGTTATCTTTTTATTCTTTGTAACTTTTCACTATTTAACTCCTAAAGTATTTTGTCATGATAGAGTCTATATGATAGATGTAGGACAAGGTGATTCTTTTCTTTTAATATCAGAGAATAAGACAATGTTAATAGATACAGGAGGAGTTATGGATTATAGTACTGAAGAATGGGAGAGACGACAAAAGACTAATAGAGGAAGATATACAGTTACTTTTCTTTATCAACTGGGAATAGAAAAACTTAATTATTTAGTACTAAGTCATGGTGATTATGATCATGCTGGGGAAGCTTTAAATATAATGAGGGAAATAGAAGTAGATAATGTTTTATTTAATAGTAATAGATTTAATTCCTTAGAAAAAGAGATAAATAAAAATAGTAAGAGAAGTTATAAATTAACAGAAGGGACTACTTTTACGTTAGGTAATTTTAACTTCTTAGTTATTAATGATACTTATGATGATGAAAATGATGGTAGTAGTGTTTTATATACAACTATTTATGATAAAAAACTTTTATTTATGGGAGATGCTACTATAAAAAGTGAAAATTATATATTAAATAACTATAATATTAAAGATATTACAATACTAAAAGTAGGGCATCATGGTTCTAGAACTAGTAGTAGTGAAGAGTTTATTAAGAGTGTCAATCCTACTTATGCTTTGATTTCAGCAGGAATTGATAATAGATTTAATCATCCTCATAAAGAAGTTGTAGATAGACTTATTAACAATAATACAATTATTTATGATGTAAGAGAAAAGGGGATGACTATGTTTGATTTTACTAATAATACTATCAAAACTTATAAATAAGTGGTAAAATAAATTAAAGGCTGTGATTATTATGGATAAATATGATGAAATGATTGATATAGGTGCTAAAAGGACTTTAGGACTTGATTATGAGAAAAAAGAATGGACTTATGATGAGATTGTTAATCAATATATAAAAGCTTTAGATTATTATGGTAATAAGGCTCCAATTGAATATTTTGAAGATTTAGAAAACTTTGCTAGTTTGAATTTAAGTTTAAATTATTTTACATGTGAAGTATTAATTGATTATCAAGAACTTGGTTGTTCTCTTGATGATATAAGTTTAAAATTTCAAAATAATGAACATTATAGAGATTTATTAGAAGTAGGTAATAGTATTAGGAATAGATTTGTTAAAGCAGGTCTAGAAAGTATAGCAGAAATCTTAAGTTTTAATATATTATTGGTAGCAGAACTTCTTTATAATTTTGAAAATGATAAAGAGTTATATAAAACTAAAATATATAGTTAGGGTGAAGTAAATGAGAAAAGTTAATACAATAGTTAAAACAAGTGATATTAATAAATTAAAAGCTTATTATGTTGAGGCTTTAAAAGATGATAAATTTAGGGAGTATATTAATAATATTGATCTTAATGATGAAGTTTTAATGAAATATACTTCTAATATTGAAGATGCTATTAAAGAAGAAAATAATTGTAATAGATGTCCGGGGTTAAAAGAGTGCCCTAATACTTTAAAAGGACATTGTCTTAAAGCTATTAAAGAGGGTAATGGACTTAATTTTTCATATGTTCCTTGTGATAAGTTTATTAAAGAACAAAATAGTTATGCTTATAAAAAGAATATTACTTGTTTTGATTTACCTAAAGAAATTAGTAATGCTAATTTTAATGATTTATATCGTGATGATAGTAAAAGAGTTCCTATAATAAAATATTTTAAAGAGTTTATAGATACTTATACAAAAGATAAAACTGGTAAAGGGTTATATTTAAGTGGATCTTTTGGAAGTGGTAAAACCTACTTAATAGCAGCTTTATTTAATGAACTTGCTAAAAAAAATATATCATCAGCTTTAGTATATTATCCTGAATTACTTAGAAGTTTAAAATCATCTTTTGGAAGTGATTATGAAGAAAAGTTTGATTTTATTAAAACAGTACCATTATTATTGTTAGATGATATAGGAGCTGAGAATACCACTGCTTGGAGTAGAGATGAAGTTTTAGGACCCATACTTCAATATCGAATGGAAGAAGATTTACCAACATTTTTTACTTCTAATTTAACTTTGAAAGAATTAGAGAGTGCTTTAAGTATAACTAATAATGGAATAGAAAAGGTAAAAGCAAAGAGAATTGTTGAGAGAATTAAACAACTTACAGTATTTTTAGAATTAATTAGTAAAAATAGAAGAAATTAATGTTAATATGTGTTATGATATAAATAAATGGAGGTAGTTATGGATAATAAAATGAATAATATGCTAAAAGAGTTTTTAGAAAAAAGCAATGCTAAAAATGAAGAAGAGTTAAATGAAGCTTTAGGGGAGTTTTTAGAAAAGTATAATGATGGAGAAATAGAGTATGAAAGTACACCTTTAGATAAAGCTTATGAATTATTAGAGGAAGCAGAGAATGCTAAGACAGAAAAAGAAGCGAAAAGACTTGCTAAATTGGCTTTTGAAACAAGCAATGCTTGTTTTGATGCTAAAATGTTCTTAGCAGACTTAGAGGATAATTCTCTAAAATCTAATAAAATATTAAATGAAGGTTTAGAGTTTGAAAAGAAAAGATTAGAAAAAGAAGGATACTTTGATAAAGAAAATATTGGTATTTTTTATGGTATTTTTGAAACTAGACCATATATGAGAGGTCTTTATCTTAAAGCTAGTAATTTAAGTAATGAAGGTAAATATAAGAAAGCGATTGAAGTATGTAAGGAAATACTTAGATTAAATAATAATGATAATATGGGTGCTAGATACTTATTAATGGCTTTATATGCTGTAATTGAAGATGAAAAGAGTATGTTAAGTTTATATAAGAAATATAAAGAAAATAATTTAGAGATGTTATTCCCTTTATTTGCTTTATATTATAAAAAAGAAGATGATGTTAATGCTAAGAAGTATTTAGATATGATTAATAAATGTAATAAAGATTTTGTAAAGTTTTATAAAGGTACTATAAAATTAGAAGATAATAATATGCCAGGATATTATTCTATAGGTAATGCAAGTGAAGTCTTAATGTATATGAGAGAGTATTTCTTTCTTGTTTGTACTTTAATTAGTATAAGTGATTATGTTATAGAAAATAGTAAAAAAACTAAAAAATAGTATCGCTTTACTATTTTTCTTTTGTAACAATTCTTAATTTTTCATCATTTTCTAATCCTTTAGTACTACCTTCTGGTAATAAATATATATAATAGGCTTTTAATCTTGGTCTAATAAATTTTTCTGTTCTAATAGATGGATACAATGCTAATATATTGTTTTCTTTATCAGTAACAACAATATCTAGTTTTTGACATACAAAATAAGTATTAATCATTTTCTTTTTAGGATAACATAATCCTTCTTTAATAGGATATAAATAAAATCTATAGCCTTTAATTCTATCTTTAAAACTAGTTAAAGTCTTTATTTTTATTTTTTTATTAGCATTAATTAAATATCTATCCATTATTACCACCTAGAAATATAATAACATTTTTAATAAAGATAATAAAGATTGAAACAGTAAGAATTTAATGATAAAATTAATTTGTTAAGAGGTGATAAGATGAATATTATATTAACTGGTGATAGACCTACAGGTAATTTACATTTAGGCCATTTTGTTGGTTCTCTTAAAAATAGAGTAAAATTACAGGATGAAGGTAATTATGATGAAATGTATGTTTTTATAGCAGATACACAAGCTTTAACTGATAATTTTAATAATCCTAAAAAAGTTAGAGATAATGTTGTAGAAGTAGCAATTGATTATTTATCTGTTGGACTTGATCCCAATAAAGTAACAATATTTATTCAAAGTATGATACCAGAGTTATGTGAACTTACTATGTATTATATGAATTTAGTAACATTATCTAGATTAGAGAGAAATCCTACTGTAAAAAATGAAATTAAACAAAAGAATTTTGGTAGTAGTATTCCTGTTGGATTTTTAAATTATCCTATTAGTCAAACAGCAGATATAACAGCTTTTGATGCTACTATTGTTCCTGTTGGTGATGATCAATTACCTATGTTAGAACAAGCTAGAGAGATTGTTAGAAGTTTTAATAATATATATGGAGAAACTTTAGTAGAACCAGAAGCATTAATTCCAGATAGTGAAGTTTGTAGAAGATTACCTGGTACTGATGGTAAAGCTAAGATGAGTAAAAGTTTAGGTAATTGTATATATTTGAAAGATGATAGTGAAACTGTTAGAAAGAAAGTTATGAGTATGTATACTGATCCTAATCATATAAGAGTAGAAGATCCTGGTGATACTAAGAATAATACAGTGTTTATCTATTTAGAAGCATTATCAACTGATGAACACTTTAAGAAGTTTTTACCGGAATATAAGAATCTTGATGAATTAAAATCTCACTATGAAAAAGGTGGTTTAGGAGATGTTAAGATTAAGAATTTCTTATATGAAGTAATAGAAGATACTCTAACTCCTATAAGAGAAAGAAGAAAATATTATGAAGATAATATAGAGCTTGTTTATAATATATTAAAAGAAGGTACTAAGAAAGCTGAAAGAAAAGCTAGTGAGACTTTAAAACGTGTAAAGAAAGCGATGTTAATTGATTATTTTGAATAAAAAATTCTTTAATAATAACACGGTTTGTGTTATTATTTTTATATAAGGTAAGGTGAGTCTATGAAATTTAAAATAAAAGAATTTATGAAAGCAGATATATCTAAGTCTTATATAGTTTTAGTAAGCCTTATTTGCTTAGTATTAATAGGAAGTTACTTTTCGTATGCCATGTTTACAGTAAGTAAGGAAAAGGGTAATGCTATTAGTATAGTAACTGGTAATTTAACTTATAAACTTACTGTAGATGGAACTGATGGTAATAAGTTAACAGTAGGAGCAGGAGAGACTAAAGAATTTACTGTTACTTTATCTAATCCTAATAATAGAACAGCAAGATTTAATTTCTATTATGTAGGTAGCCTACCTAGTGGAGTAGAAGCAGGATATAAAACAGGAGATGGAATAAATACACCAATGGCTGCAGTTGGTTCTAATTTAAATGCTAGTGGAAGTGCAGGTAGTAGTAATACATATAAGATAAGAGTAAAGAATGGATCTAGTAGTAGTGTAACAGTTACATTAGGAGTAGGTGTAGGATTAGATTATAATGATTTAAGTTTGCCTAGTAATGGACATTTATTTGAGGAAGCAAAGTTAGAAGGACCAGTGGCTGATATAGTATTAGAAAATCCAGGACCAGATGGAGATACATATGATGATGATGTAGATACATTTATCACAGGAACTGATCCAAATAACTATATTTGGTATAGTGGTAAATTATGGAGAGCAGTAAGTGTTAATAATGAAGCAGGAACAACTAAGTTAGTAACACAGTGGAATATAAGTGCAATTACTTATTCAAGTGGTAGTACAGCATTTGAAGGAAGTTATATGGAAGATTGGTTAAATGATACTAGCGTCGATGGTTTCT
>CALVVD010000011.1 GCA_944363745.1 uncultured Bacilli bacterium
ATTTTTATATAAGAAAACAAATTAGGAGCATACTGTACTTCATCAATAAGCAAAGGAGCAGGATGTTCTTCTAAAAACAATTTTGGATCACTTTTCGCTTGCTCACGTAAAACTTCATCATCCAAAGTTATATATTCCATATTATCAGGTTTTAAACTAAGTAAAAGTGTGGTTTTACCTACTTGTCTAGGTCCTGTCACTAGCAAGACTTTAAACGTTTTATTAATATTTTCAATAACCTCTATCGCTTCTCTAGAATACATAAACATCACTTCCTTTTAACTTAATTATACAGTCAAATGTTACAAAAGTCAATATACTTACAATAAATTAGTCGATATGAGTATGTTAAATTAGTCGCAATAGTCATGTTAAAATAGTCACAACTATCATATTAAATTAGTCAGACTGTTATCTCTTTCTTACCATTATACCAAGCATCAATAATAATAGGAGTAACCACTTCATCTATAACTTTATCAACCCTTCTTGCCCCAAACTTCTCATATTCACTATCTTTAATAATTTTATCCACAACTTTTGGGGATATCTTTATCTTTAATTCCTTCTTTTTAAATCCTTCTATTAAGACATCTAATCTATTTTCCACAATCTTGTGAATAACATCACCATTTATATTATTAAAGTAATAAATCTTCCCTATTCTATTAACAAATTCCACCCCTAAAAACTCTTCTATATCAATATTATTCTTACTTTCTGTAAAACCTATTGAATCACTAGAATACCCTAAATTAGTAGTCATAAAAAGAAACACATTATCAAATCTAACTTTTCTACCACGTGAATCAGTCAATACCCCTTCATCAAGTACTTGCAAAAAAAGTTTCATTACTTCACTACTAGCTTTCTCTATCTCATCTAAAAGTATAACAGAGTGAGGATGCATTCTAATAGTATCTAAAACCGTTAAATGATTATCAAAACCAACATATCCAGGAGGAGAACCAATAATCTTGCTAACTGTATGAGCCTCTTTATATTCACTCATATCAAGTCTAATAAAGTTAGATTCCCCATATAGAAGTTTTGCAAATTCTTTAACTAATAAAGTCTTCCCAACGCCAGTTCTACCACAGAATAAAAAAGATTCTATATGAGGTTTATCCTGAAAACCTAGTCTTACTTTCTTAACTCTTTCTACTAAATCACTAATAATATCATCCTGACCCAGAACTACCTTTTTTAAATCTTTCTCTAAATTATTAATAATTTTTCTACTACTCTTATTAATTTCATAAACAGGTATCTTCGTCTTTAAATATATAACATCTGCTACCATTTCTTTTGTAATCTTCTTAGGTTTTCTTTTAGAGATTATTTTAAGCTCTAATTCATTCTTCTTACTAAATAGTTCTTTTTCCTTCTCTTTATAAATAGAAGCTAGATCAAAATCTTGTTTAATAATAGCTTTTTTCTTATTACTAATGACTTCTCCTAATTCTAAATTAATATTTAAAAGTTCAGTATCATTCTTACTTTCTAAGAGTGATGCTTTCGTACAAACTTCATCTAATATATCAATCGCTTTATCAGGTTGATAATATTCATAAATATATGTATCACTAAGATCAACTATTAAATCTATAATATCATCACTAATACTAACAAAATGATATGCCTCATATAAAGGCTTTAATTTCTTTAATATAGCTTTAGTCTTATCTTTATTAGGCTCTTCTATCATAATAAGTTGAAACCTTCTATTTAAAGCTTTATCTTTCTCAATAAAATTATGATACTCATAAGTAGTAGTAGCACCTATAATTCTAATCTTACCTCTTGCTAAAGCCGGTTTAACAATATTAGAAGCATCTATTGCCCCTTCTGCACCACCTGCACCTACAATAGTATGTATCTCATCTATAAAGATAATAATATCATCGTTCTCTTCAAGTTCTTTTAATATTTTAGAAACTCTTTCTTCAAATTCTCCTCTATACTTAGTACCTGCTACTAAATTAGCCATAGGTAAAGAAATAATTGTTTTCCCTTTAAGTGCTTTAGGAACATTATCATTAACTATTCTCCTCGCTAACTCTTCAACAATAGCAGTCTTACCAACTCCTGCCTCCCCAATCAATAAAGGATTATTCTTACCTCTCCTACAAAGAACTTCAATTAATTCTTTAATCTCATCATCTCTACCAATAACAGGATCTACTTCATTATTAGTTATCTTTTTATTTAGATTAATTCCAAACTCTTCTACTAATAATTTCTTATGAAGAAGCTTCTTACTACCCTTAATATCACTAGAAATAGTATTATATATAAGATCAACATCTATATTAAGACCAATTAAAAGTCTAATAGCAACTCCTTCCCCTTCCTCAAGTATTGCAAGAAATAATTCATTAACACTAACTTCTACTTCTCCTTTTTCTTTACTATTAACAGAAGCCGTTTCTATTACTCTTTTTAAAAGAGGCGTATATAAAAACCATTCATTAGCAGTCTTACCAACTCCAACTATTTTAATTAATTCTTTCTTAAACATCTCATAAGTAATACCATAACTCTCTAACATTTTAGTAATATCTAAATCCTTCAAAGAAAGTATCGCTAAAAACAAATGCTCACTTCCTACATAAGGATGCCTTAAATTATTCATTTCCTTTTTCGCTAATATCAAAGCCTTCTGAGCTTCTTCACTAAATCTTGAAAACATCTAATTCCTCCAATCTAATTATATTTTAAGGATAATTAGCTTTAACAATCAAGAAATAAAAGCCCCAAAAAAGTGACAAAAAAAAGTCCTCCGAAGAGGACCATTATTATTAAATAATTAATAATAAGATTGTAAATGTAATAAACGCTACAACAAGTAAAGCCACTAATAACTTCCAAATATACTTTAACCAACTCCCATATGGAACTTTAGTATAAGCAAGAGTAACCATAAGTGGAATACTTGTAGGAGCAACAAGTGTAACAATACCATATATTGCTTGGAATATTACAGCAACTAATTGATAATTATTAGTATCTGTAACAACACTTACAAAGTATGGTAATACACTATAAAATGCATATAATGGATCTCCATTAAAGATACTAGAAAGTAAAATTACAAGTCCAGTAGTAAAGATATTAAATCCTTTAGTTAATCCTAAAATAAATTTATAGATAACTAATTGATAAGGATCATATGTTGTAAGAACTAAACAAGTATAAATTAATAGAACTATTAAAGCAGGTAATAATGCTTTCTTAGCACCTTTTGCAAAGCCATCAAATACTTCATCCCATTTAATTTTATAAACAAATTTAAGGATGATAATAGCAATTAACATTATAGTAATTAAATCTAATAAACTCCAATTGCCAAAAGATTGAACAGCACCAAGTATTTTACCAAATATTGGGAAACTAAATAATTCAAATTCAGTAACTGTAGTAGTAACATTATCAAATAAATCAATACTAAATGCTGTATTCCAAGAAATAAATCCTAAAATAGTAACTAATAGTATTAAATCTAAAATAACTACTAAAGGCCATACTCTTTTCTTATCTTTAGATTTTACAGCTTCAGGAATAAAGTCATCTTTATCTTCACATTTTTTAGTACTTGCCTTTTTACCAAACTTTAATACAAATAAAGATAGTAAAACAATTCCTAAAACTAAAAGTATAACTTTAGCCCAAATTAAATCTGTAATTTCTACTGATAAATATTGTTGTAACACTTGTGTAGTATTATATGAGAATGTAGTTCCCATTAAACCTACAGCCACACTACCTGCTGTTACAGCAGTTGCAGCAAGCTTATTATATCCCATCATAAGAACTAAAGATATAACAAATGGGAATAACATAATCAAAGCTAATTGTAGTCCTGCAAATGAAGTTAAAATAGCAAATAATGCCATGATAACAACAAGACATATTACTTCTTTACCTTTAAACTTCTTAACAAGACTATCAAGCATATTTCTATAAGCTCCAGTTTTATATAAAACTCCATAGAAACCACCAACTACTAGAATAAACAAAGCAACATAACCAAAATATCCTAAAACAGTTGATTGATAAGATAAAAGATCAAATAAACCAACTTGATATCTACCAACTTCAGTATACTCTGTTTGATAAGTAGCACAAGGTAAAATCCAAGTTAATAGAGCAAATAGCAATAATGTAATTCCTACAACTTTAAATGCATTATGCTTCTTCATAATCTTCTCTCCTTCCAACTATAATTATACGAGTAATTTCCTTAGTTTACAAGCTTTTGATGACTTTTTTTGTGAAAGTTTTGTGAATTTTAAAAACAAGAGAAAAAAGCCCTGAATAATTTTCTAGAATTTATATCTATATCTAAATTAGACTCTGGATGCCATTGTACTCCTATAATAAATTTTTTATTTTTAAGTTCAACACCTTCTATTAAACCATCACTACTCCTAGCACTAATTAAATGATCTATCAATGAAGGAACATGATAATTATGCCTAGAATTAACCCAGATTTTTCTTTCGTCTATAATAGAATAAAGCTTACTAAATTCATCTATTATTACTTCATGAACATAATTATTTAAAGGTTCAAAATGATTAATAAAAGTATTATTTTTAATAGTATTATCATAACAAATTCTTTTATCATTACTTAATACTTTACTTAAAGCTTGCATCCCTAAACATATAGCAAGTAAAGGTTTATCCCATTTAATGGCATATTTAATAACTAATTCATCAAACTCATACCAAGTATCACCACCAGGCAAAATAAAGCCATCACAAAGCTTTAAAACACATTCTAAATCACCAATCTCTTCTTCACTATAATTTTTTTTACAAGACAAGTCATATTTATCTAAAGGTAAAATCAACAAAGGAATACCTCCAAACTTAGTAACAACAACTCTAACTTCTTCAACACAAATAATATTAGTATCCCCACTATATAATCTTCCAACTATTCCAATAATAGGTTTTATAATAATCGCCTCAAAAAAGAATATGAAAAAAGATAAGAATATTTAACTCTCATCTTAAAACTTTTACATTTTCTTTAATCTTTTCTAAGTCATAATTATATTTATCTTCATCTAAAACAAATGGTAAAAACTCTTCTATATTAGGAATATTATAAAAATCAAAACTAAACATTGCACTAGTAGCATTATTTATCAAATTTACAAAAGTAGTTTTATCAAATAATAAAGGAACTTTAGAAATATCCAAAACAGAGCTAAATTTAAGTTCTCTTTCAATATCTAGATTATAAAATAATCCCAAATAACAAAGTAAAGATTTATATAAATCAACCTTAACACTACCACTAAAAGTATTACCATCACTATTACCAAGTCTATACTTAGGAGAATAACTAGAACCTCCAAAATAATCTATTTCATCAAAATCAATTAAATGTCCACCACTTTTATCAATTAAAAGGTTATCACTATGTATATCATTAAAACACATATTATAACTATGTAATGTAGTTAACTGTTTATCTATATCAAGACAAGCTTTACTCTTTTCTCTAATAGAAAAGCATTTTCCGTTAGAAAAAGGAACTGCATCTTTAAACTCTTTAGTTACAATTCCTTGATATAGATTATTAATAAATAATTTATCAAGAAGTTCACCACTACCTTCAATATGGGGAAAAAACAATAAATAATCAAATTTACTCTTTACCAAAGGATCAGAATAAACATATTTTTTTAATAAAAATTCATCTTTCCTTCTTAACTCTGCAGTTCTACTAACACAAGCTAAATCTAAATTATAATATTCTTCTTTAGTCAAATTCATATTACTACCTACCAAATATTATTTATCAAGAGGTTTCATTGTAGGGAATAATATTACATCACGAATACTTTCTTGTTCTGTAAAGAACATTACAAGTCTATCTATTCCATATCCTACCCCACCAGCAGGAGGCATACCATATTCTAAAGCTTCAATAAAGTCCATATCTATATCATTCGCTTCATCATTACCTAAATCTTTTTCTCTTAATTGTTCAAGGAATCTATCTAATTGATCATCAGGATCATTTAACTCTGTATAAGCATTAGCAAATTCTCTTCCTGCAATAAATAACTCAAAACGATCTACAAATCTAGGATCATCTTTATTTTTCTTAGTAAGTGGAGAAATTTCTACTGGATGACCATATAAGAAAGTTGGTTGAATCAATGTTTCTTCTACATATTTTTCAAAGAATAAATTAATTATATGACCAACAGTACGTTCATGTTCTTGAACCTCAATATTATGTTCATGAGCAAGCTCTAAAGCTTCATCCACACTCATTTCTTTTTTAAAGTCAATACCAGTCTTCTCTTTTATAGCATCAACCATACTAATTCTTTTCCATGGACCTTTTAGACTAATATCATAATCATACCAATGATAATCCATTTTTCCTATTACATTATTAGCAATATTAACAAACATCTTTTCTGTTAAATCCATCATACCCTCTAAATCAGAATAAGCTTGATAAAGTTCCATAAGAGTAAACTCTGGATTATGTTTTTGATCCATTCCTTCATTTCTGAAGACACGACCTATTTCATAAACAGATTCCATTCCCCCAACTAAAAGTCTTTTTAATGGTAATTCTAAGGCTATTCTAAGGTACATATCAAGATCTTGACTATTATGATGAGTAACAAAAGGACGAGCTGAAGCACCGGTTAATAATGTTGATAAAACAGGTGTTTCTACTTCTACAAACCCTTTATTATCTAAAAAGTTTTGAATAGAACGAATAATCTTTGGCCTTAAAAAGGCAACACGTCTTGAATCATCGTTCATCATTAAATCAACATAACGTCTTCTATATCTTTCTTCTATATCAGTAAGTCCATGAAACTTTTCTGGAAGTGGTCTTAATGCCTTAACTAAAGGAGTATACTCTAAACATTTAATAGTAACTTCTCCAGTCTTAGTTTTCATAACTTTACCATAAACACCAACAATATCTCCAATATCAGCACTTTTAAATAATGTATAGATATCTTCTCCTACATCATTAATTGATATATATACTTGAATAGAACCACTCTTATCTTTAATAGAGAAAAATGAAGCTTTACCCATCTTTCTAATAAACATAATTCTACCTGCTACTTTAACAGTATCAGTCATATTTTCAAATGCATCATGATCAACAGTTTCATACTTTTCTTTTATATCTTTAGCATAATCACTTCTATCATATCTACTTCCAAATGGATCATAACCTAATTCTCTTAGCTTAACAGCTTTATCTCTTCTAACTAACTCCTGTTCTGTTAATTTTCGCTCGTGCATAAAACATCCTCCTTCACTGTATCTGCAACTACAACTTCAGTCTTACAAACTTTATCATGTAATCCCTGTGCATTTTTAGTAAATGCAATCATTATTAAACTAATAATAAGTACTAAATACTGAATACTACTAACAACACTACTAGTACTTAAATATAAACTCTTACTTAAGAATAATACTAAGATAATATTTATAATATTAACTAAAATACTATTATTAATCATACTTCTAACTAGTAAGTCATTCATAGTTAGTTCTTTATCATTAGTTTTCTTTATTTTAATTTTCATTAACTTCTTACCAAAAGTCTGTCCATTATTATAACACGGATAAACAACATAGTAAAGTAGACTTATAACAACCGCTACTATTGAAACAATAACTGTTTGTCTAGAAATATCATAACTTAAATCTACCATCTGATTAACATATTCTTCCATAGAGACAGTTCCATCAACATAACCTTCTAAAACTCTATTTTGTTCTTCATAAAGTTTAGTAGTCGTATCATTAACAGGAACAAACATTGTAATAATTGAAGTTATCATACTAATAAATACTAAATCTATTATAAAAGCAAGTAATCTTTGACTAAACATAGCTTTAATATCATGACTCTTTTTAGGCTTATTATATTCCTTTATTTGCTCTTCTTCCTCTTTAATTTTATCATAAACATTTTTCTTCTTCATAAAGTTCCTCCTTAAACTCTTCTAATACTTGTAGTATATCACATATCTTAGTCATTTTATAAATTTTATTTTTAATATCATTACTTCCTTTAACACCCTTTAAGTACCATCCTACATGACTTCTTATTTCAAGTACTGCCTGCCTCTCACTTTTTAAGTCACTTAACATCTTTAAATGTTTAATACACATATCTATTTTATCAGTAGTTGTAGGTAGTGTATAAGGTTTTCCTTCAAGATATAAAACAGTATTCCTAATAAGCCAAGGATTACCTAAAGCAGCTCTTCCTATCATAACTGCATCACACCCCGTAAAATCTAACATCTCTTTCGCTTTCTCGGGACTAGTAACATCACCATTACCAATTACTGGAATTTTAACACTATTTTTGACATCACGTATTATATTCCAATCTGCTTTACCAGAATATCCTTGACTTCTTGTTCTCCCATGGACAGTAATAGCACTAGCACCTGCTTCTTCACAAATTTTAGCAATTTCTACAGCATTTATATGATTAGCATCCCATCCACTGCGTATTTTAACAGTAACAGGGCATTTAACAGCATTTACCACAGCCTTAACTATCTCTTTTACTTTATTAGGATTTTTAAGCAAGGCACTACCTGCTTGGGCTCTTAAAGCCACTTTAGGAACAGGACACCCCATATTAATATCAATAATATCAGGTCTCATTTCTTTCTCTATATATTTAGCAGCCTCTACAAAGCTATCTACATCACTACCAAATATCTGTTGTGCGATAGGACGTTCAACATCTTCCATATAAAGCATATCGATAGTTTTCTTATTATCATAACATATAGCCTTATCACTAACCATCTCAGCATAGATAAGTCCACACCCCATCTCTTTAACTATCTTACGATAAGCACTATTACAAATACCTGCCATAGGAGCAAGAACAACTCTATTTTCTATTTCAACATTACCTATTTTCCACATATAAATCACCCAACACTTGCAAAATATAAACTTTTATGTTACTATGAATATGTAAAAGAAATTTACATAAAATATTAAGGGAACATTTAGCATTGGATAACTAGATGTCTACCCCCCAAAAATATTTAATTAAAGGTGATAGACATTAATCTTTATAAAAGATTAAGTGTCTTTTTTTATTTCTGTTATTAGGAGAATAACGAGGAACAAAATGATACAGACATAACGTAATACCTTCAATATAAATACACGTTTCTTCATCTATATCAAACCTCCTTTCCGGAGGTAGACACCCTACTACTAAAATTCCCTTAGACATATTATATACTAAAGACAATTTTGATACAAGTATTTTTTTCACAAATTAGATACTTATTTTTTTTATGCTATTACGATATAAAGTTAATACTTTTGAAGATTCAGATATAGTTTCTTCATTATCAAATCCTAAAATATCAGTAATTGTATCATCATCTAATCTATTAGGAAGTTGCATTTTTAAAGATAAATCAAAGAGTTGAAAAGGAGTTTTATTACAAATCACAGGATAAGATAAAAGTTTATCAAAATTTCCTTGTTCTAAATAATGCAATCCCGCCAAACTTTCACTTAAAAGTAATAAATGAGAAAACCTATACCATGTATTAGGATTGTTATATGAACGAATGCTTTCATAATTATCTAATGGTAAAAGCACACTATCACTAAATATACTGAACATGTCATTACCATTATCAACTTGTACTACATTAAAATCTAAACATCTACTAAAATAATAATCTCTTAACAAATTTTCTCTAACTACTTGTTCATAATCTGTTGCATAGCTATCATATATTAACTTTGTATAAAATAATCTATTTTTTTCATCTAAAAGACTTATATCTATTGTCTTACCTTCTGAAATCATATCAACTAAATCTTTATTAAGAGTTTCTAATGTTAAAAACTTCTTTATTGAATTTTCTACTTTGTATTTTCTTATTTCTTTTCTGATTCCTTCTAATTCATAAACTAATATTTTCTTTCTATCTTCACTAAAGTCATATAATTTCATTATCTTTTTCCTCCAACTTTCTTATTATCTTTTAACAAATCTCTAATCTCTTCAAGTAACACTACTTGTTCATCCTTTTTCTTCTCTTCTTTTTTATGTTCAATTCCTAACTTCTTATCTGCTCTATCTCTAATATTAGTAACTATCTTAACCATTACAAAAATACAAATAGCAATAATTGAAAAGTCAACAATACTCTGTATAAAAGAACCATACATAATAGAAGCATCACCTATTTTAATAGATAAGTCACTAAAATCAAGACCTCCTAATATAACCCCAAGTAAAGGCATAAATATATCATCTACTAAACTACTAACTATTTTAGAAAAAGACCCACCAATAATAACACCAATAGCCATATCTAAAACAGCACCTCTACTAATAAACTTTCTAAATTCCCCTATTTCTTTTGCAACTTTTTTCTTAGCTTTCATAACTACTTCCTCCATCTTTTTCCACAGTTTAAGTGGATAACTGACTTTATAATACAGAAAAAAGAACTATTTTTCAAGTTCTTTTATTAGTTCTGCTTTATTCATCTTAGAGTATCCTTTAACTCCCTTTTCTTTAGCAAGTTCTTTTAACTTAGTTAAACTCATTTTCTCATAGTTAGTTTCCTCTTCTTCTGGAGGCATCTCTCCATGTTCTACTAAATAATCAATTTGTTCTTTAGTTAAAGTCTCATACTCTAATAATGTTTTTGCAAGTAAATCAAGTAAATCTCTATTTTCTTTAATTATCTTAGTTGCTTCATCATAGCACTTATCGATAATCTTTCTCATTTCTTGATCTATTTCATGAGCTACTTCATTAGAGAAATTACGACTCTTAGCATAATCTCTACCTAAGAAAGCACTACCTTCTCTTTCTTCTAACTGCATAGGTCCTAAATCACTCATACCATATTCAGTAACCATAGCTCTTGCTATCTTAGTAGCTTTCTCAAAGTCATTTTGTGCCCCTGTTGTAACTTCCCCAAAGACAACCTCTTCACTAACACGTCCTGCAAGTAAACCTGTAATTTCTTCAAGTAAATCAGTTTTAGTCTTACAAATCTTCTCTTCACTAGGAATCATCATATTATATCCACCTGCAGAACCACGTGGTATAATTGTTACCTTTTGAACATCACTAGCGCCATTTAACTTGATACCAACAACAGCATGACCAGATTCATGATATGCAACCAACTTACGATCTGCTTCACTTCTTTTAGTACTAGTCTTAGCAGGTCCCATTAACACTCTATCACTTGCTTCATCTATCTCACTCATCGTAATAGCATCTTTATTACGTCTAACAGCAAGTAAAGCCGCTTCATTAAGTAAGTTTTCAAGGTCTGCACCAGAATAACCTGGAGTTCTCTTTGCAAGTGCTGGAATATTAACAGAAGGAGCTAATACTTTGTTACGAGCATGAACTTTAAGTATTTCTTCACGACCCTTTACATCTGGTAAATTAACAGTAACTTGTCTATCAAAACGTCCTGGACGAAGAAGTGCAGGATCTAATACATCAGGTCTATTAGTAGCAGCAATAATAATGATACCTTCATTTTCACCAAATCCATCCATCTCAGTAAGTAATTGGTTTAATGTCTGCTCTCTTTCATCATGTCCACCACCAATTCCAGTACCACGTTGTCTACCTACCGCATCAATCTCATCTATAAAGATAAGACAAGGAGCAGTTCTCTTAGCTTGTTGGAACATATCACGAACACGACTTGCCCCAACACCAACGAACAACTCAACAAAGTCAGATCCACTAATATAATAGAATGGAACATTCGCTTCTCCAGCTACTGCCCTAGCAAGTAAAGTTTTACCTGTTCCTGGAGGACCATATAAAAGTACTCCTTTAGGAATTCTAGCTCCTAACTTTTGGAACTTTTTAGGATTCTTTAAAAAGTCTATTAACTCTTTAACTTCTTCTTTCTCTTCATTAAGTCCAGCTACATCTTTAAAAGTAACTTTATTCTTATCACTAGAAAGCTTAGCTTTACTTTTACCAAAATCAAGTGAATTCTTACCTCCACCCATTTGTTTATTTAAAAACCAAAAGCCAACAACAAGTAATAAGATAATTGGTAAGAAATTAACAAGTATTAAAAGAAATGTACTAGCTTCTGGATCACCATTACTAACAATTTCAAAATCATCAGCATCACTAGCTTCCACAATTTTCTTCATAACTTGATCAGATAAAGGAATTCTAACAAAGAAAGATTCATTTTCTTCATATCCATCTAACTTACCAGTAACTTCATAAACTTGCGCTCTTTCTCTTGGAGTTATCTCAATACTTTCAACATCCTTATTATTTAATTCATTCATAAACTCATTATAAGTTAATACATTTACTTTTTGACTAGCAACACTAACAAAGTAAAAGACTCCAAGCATTACTAAAAGTAAAAATACATAAGGAAGTAAACCTTTTTTAACTACTTTTTTATTTACATTCATGAAAAATCTCTCCTTTTTCTACTCATATCTCAGTATTATATCATAAAAATCATTATTAGTCTTATCAAATTTAGATTTTTTTAATCCTGGTATAAAAACAATATGTCCTAAGCTATCAACAACTACTGGCCACATATCTCTTTCCTTTAAAGGTACTTTTGCATCTATAAAAACATCTTTTACTTTTTTATGACCTCCACCTTTAATAGAAATTACATCACCAACTTTTCTTGTTCTAACTATCAAAGGTAAAAACACTTCCTTACTAGAAAGTTTAATTATATTATTACTATTCCCTAACACTTCATCTAATCTTTTTAATTTATGTCCATTAGGAAGTAACACTTCATCACTAACTTCTATTTCATAATTACTTAGTAAAGAAGGATTACGACTAATACTAAGAATATTATAACTCTTAACAACTTCTACATCGTTAGGTAAATTAACACTACTATTACTCTTCTTACTCTTAATGATTTTTTCAATTAAATCTAAATGTTTATCATTTATAAGAATAAGATCATCCTGATAAAAAGAAGAAATAAATCTTTCTAACACAATCCTTTGTAAAAATTTATTAAGTTCCAAATAATTATCAATATAAAGTTTATTATCTTTAATCACTTTAATAATCGCTTTACTAGCTTCTTCTTCTATAAAATCATCCGCTTCATTTAAAAGATTACTAAATTTTAAATATTTTAAATGAATATTTTTATCTTCATTTTTAAGAAAAGGTAAAACTTCTTTTCTATACCTATTTCTAGTATAAACACTACTATTATTACTAGCATCTATTGCATAAGGGATATTATATTTATGACAATAATTAACAAGTTCTTCCTTAGTAAGAGATATAAAAGGTCTATATATAAAATATCCATTCATCTTAACAAGTTTCTTAAATCCAGCATATCCCTTTAAAGTAGAACCTCTAGCGATTCTCATTAATATTGTTTCCATCAAATCATCACCATGATGTGCTGTTAAAAGACATTTAGCATTATATTTTAAAACAACCTCTTCAAAAAAATTATATCTAATATTTCTCGCCTCATTATGAAAATTATCATCACCATATTTTTCTATTTTCATATATTCAAAGATTACATCATTCTTTTTACAGAACTCTTCCAATTCAACTTTTTCTACTTCACTAGCTTTTCTTTTACTATGATTAACATGTGCACAAACTAATTTAATATCATATTTTTTTCTAAGTTCCAATAAAGTTTTAAACAAAGCCATAGAATCAGGTCCATAACTACAACCAAATACTAAAACATCTCCATCTTTTATTTTTATATCTTTATATAATTCTAAAACATCCATTAATAAGCCTCCACATCTATTGTTCGCTATCATTATTATCATCATCAGGTATTTTCAAAATTAATTCACCATCTTTAGAATAATAATACTTTTCCCTAGCATATCTAGCCACATAATCAGAATCTTGTAATTTATTAACATCAGACTCTAATTCTTCCTCTTTATCCTTTAAAGAAGCAAGTTCTTTTTTTAGTTCTCCCTTCTCTTGATATTTATTATATATCTCTGTCCAGTATCTAAAAATTGTAAATGTTGTAAATGTAATAACAGCAAAAGAAATACCAAGTAAAAGAACTGGTCCTAACTTTTTTTTCTTTTTTCTTTTAGCCATTATAACACCCACTTTCCTAACATATATTATAGTATCATAAAAAGACTAGTTCAATCATTTCTAGTCTTATTTTACACTTTTAGGCATATCTTTAGTGGGTTTTAAAAACTTTCTTAATCTTTTAAATAAAGAAAAGCAAGATATAAAACCTAAGATTATTAATAAATAGAAATATGGATGAATAATACCTCCATTTATTTTTTTTATTATAAGAAAATATAAAAGTACTAAGTCTAATACAAATAACAAATTAAAAATAACTTTAGATATCTTTGTTTTGCTAAATAATAAATTATAGTTAAAATTATAAAGAATAGATAAAACAATCCCATAAATGAAGGAGAAAATCATAGAAAATACTTGTTCACTTAAACTCATCATTTAAATAAACGATTAAAAACACTATTATTTTCTTTAACTTTTTTATTATTATCATCCATATAAGAAAAGCCCTTTATTAATCCCTTTATAGAAACATTACCAGCAAGAGTATCAAGCTTAACAAGTTCTAATTCTTCACCTTTAACAACTAAAAACCCCATAACAGTCTCTAATAAAAATTCTTCACTATCAAAATTCTCTATCTTTTTAACTCCTGTAATAAGTAAATTTTTTCTTTCTGTAATAGTAATACTATGATTATAATTATTTATAATTGCTTCTTTACTTTCCATATCATCACCTAATAAATGATATGCTAAAAAAAAGAAGATTATTCCGAGACTGCTGAAAAAGTAGTCAAAATATAAAACTGATAAATAAGAATTAATCTGTTTATCAGTTTTTTTCATGATT
>CALVVD010000012.1 GCA_944363745.1 uncultured Bacilli bacterium
AAATGGATAGTTATCTTTCTTACTACTAAAGCTTTAATATGTCATTTAAGAATGGAAGGAAAGTTCTTCTTTAGAGACCCTAGTGTTCCTAAAGCTAAACATGAACATGTTATTATTACTTTTACAGATAACACCGATATGAGGTTTAATGATGTTAGAAAGTTCGGTAAAATGGCATGTTTACCTAAAGATGAAGTTTATAATTTAAAGCCTCTTTCTGATTTAGGATTAGAGTATTATGATAATAGTTTAACACCTAGTTATTTATTAGAAGCTTTAAGAAAGAAAAAAGTGCCTGTTAAGACAGCTTTACTTGACCAATCAATTATTACTGGTATTGGTAATATCTATGATGATGAGATTTTATTTGCATCTCATATAAATCCTTTGAGGAAAGCAGATAGTATTAGTTTAGAGGAAGCGGATTCTATTATTAAAAATACTAAGAAGATACTGGATAAAGCTGTTACTATGGGAGGTACTACAATTAAGAGTTTTACATCTGCAGAGGGAGTACATGGCTTATTTCAAAATGAACTAGCTGTTCATGGCAAAAAAGATGGAGTATGTCCAACCTGTGGAGAGAAGATTATTGTTACTAAAGTAGGAGGAAGAGGAACTTACTTTTGCCCTAAATGTCAAAAATGATTATGACAAAAATATATATTTATGATATTATGAATATGTAAAAGAAATTTACATACAATAAAAAATGAGAACACTTAATAATGGCTTGTTGAGTGGCCTCGAATAATAATATTATACTAAGAAGCCACCTAAATCATAGCTGAGTTAGGTGGCTTCTTCTATATTAAGGCAAGTGTTATGAATAATAATATGAGGTTTTGAAGAAATAATATGATGATTAAGGAAGAAATTAAACAATCTTTCTTGCTCATATATTAGCTTTTCAGCCTTCTCTCTGAGGCAAACACTGTTTAATTCCATTAAATGTTCTCTATATAGATAGTATCATATTGACTTCTAAATAGCAAGATAAAAATGTACTAAATTAGTTGCGAATTTTCGTAATTCTGGTTAAAATACTCTTTTAATTTTAATAAAACTATGCTATAATTGTATAGCTTGATTAGAAGGAGTGAAGTAAATAATGAAAAAGACAAAAATTGTTTGTAGTATAGGTCCTGCTAGTAATGAACCTGATGTTATGGAAAAAATGGTTAGAGCAGGAATGAATGTAGCAAGAATTAATTTTTCTCATGCTACTATAGAAGAAAGAGAGCAAGCATGTGCTTCAGTTCGTGAGGTTAGAAAAAGAACTGGTATGAATGTGGCTATTCTTTGGGATACTAAAGGTCCAGAATTTAGATGTGGAATTATGGAAAACGATTCTATAGAACTTGTTCCAGGAGAGACTATTGATATAGTAAAAGAGACTGTTACTGGTACTAAAGAGAGATTTTCTGTTAATCATCCTAGTGCTATTGATTCTCTTAATGTTGGAGATATTATCTTATTAGAGAATGCTAAGATGAAACTTGAAGTTATCGCTAAGTATGAAGATAGAGTTACATGTAAGATTATTAATGGTGGAGTATTAGGAAACCGTAAGAGTATGAGTGTTCCTGGTATTAAACTTGATATACCATTCGTTAGTGAAGAAGATAAAAATGATATTATCTATGCATGTGAACATGGTGGAGAATTCTTAGCTTTATCTTTTGTTTCTACTAAAGAAGATGTATTAGAAGTTAAAGAGATCTTAAAAGAACATAATAGAGAAGACTTACAAATTATTTGTAAGATTGAGAGTGCTTTAGGTATTGAAAACTTAGAAGATATCTTAAGTGTTAGTGATGGTGTTATGGTAGCACGTGGTGACCTTGGTACAGAAGTACCTAGTGAAATGGTTCCAATCTATCAAAAACAAATGATTAATACTTGTAGAAGACTTGGAAAAATATCTATTGTTGCTACTGAAATGCTTGAGACAATGATGGATAATATTCGTCCAAAAAGAGCAGAAACAAGTGATATTGCTAATGCCGTATTAGACGGTACTGATGCAGTTATGTTAAGTGGGGAAACTACTGTTGGAAAACATCCAGTTGAAACAGTTGCAGCAATGGCTAATATTTGTGAAACTACTGAAAAATATGCAAGTTTTGATTATGCTTTTGATATTGAGAGTTTAGATAATATTACAAAATCTATTGCTTCTAATGTTGTTCTTAGTACAGATGCATTAGGTGCTAAATTAATTTGTGCTGCTACAATCAGTGGTAGAACTGCAAGAGTTATTAGTAACTTAAAACCAGATGCTCCTGTTCTTGCATTATGTCCAGATGAAAAAACAGGTCGCCGTCTTGCGCTAAACTGGGGTGTATATGCAGGAATACTTCCATATTTACCATTAACTGATGAGGTATTACTTCAAAGCGTAGATAAAGCTAAAGAGTTTATGGAACTTAATGAAGGAGACTTAATTGTAATTACTGGAGGTTTCCCTAATACAGAAACTAAGAGAATTACTAACTTAATGAAGATTGAAGAAATATAAAAATAAGCGAGGATTTATTCCTTGCTTATTTTATTTCTATCTTAGAATTATCAAAGTCTTTAACATCATCAAGTAAGGCTTCATGGATTTTTTCTTCTTTACTATCTAGATATACTTCTTCAATTCTATCAACACGACAGCGTTCTGCTTCTAAAATAGCATCTACCTTTTTAACAGCTTTATCTAAATCATCATTAACAACTACATAGTTATATTTAGGTATTTCATTTATTTCTTCATAAGCTCTTTTAAATCTTTTTTCTATTTTCTCTAAACTATCAGTATTTCTATTAATAAGACGTCTTTTTAATTCATTCATATTAGGAGGCATTATGAAGATAAAGATAGTCTCATCTAGTTTTTCTTTAATCTTTAAAGCTCCTTGAATCTCTATTTCTAGTATTACATCTTCTCCTTTATCTAGATGTTCTTTAATATATTTTTTAGGAGTACCATAGTAATTACCAGAGTATTCTGCATATTCTAAGAACTCATCATTCTTAATATCGCTTTCAAACTCTTCTTTAGATAAGAAATAATAGTTAATACCATTTTTTTCTTCACCTCTAGGTTCTCTACTAGTACAAGATATAGATACCCAAGTATTCTTTCTTATTTTTAACAATTCATTAATTATACTATTCTTACCACAGCCAGATGGCCCTGAAATAACTATTAAAAGCCCTTGTTTCTTTGTTTTTACCATATTATCCATAACTTATTCCTCCCTTATAGGTTTCATCTTATATTCAGCTTCTATTAAGCTTTTAGATTTATCTTTCTCAAAAACTAAAGAGTATATCTTTGTAATTTGATATTCATATTCTAACATTTTATCTTTTTCTCTTGTAAATTTACTAATAATAGGAATATCTATATCTTTTTTAATCTTATTTAAATAATCTCTTCCTTTATTAGAAAAACCAAGTAGTCTAATATATTTAATATCCTTAAACTCTTTCGCTTGCTCTTTAGTATAGTCACATAATATATAAATTAACATTCTAGATATCTTAGCATAAGTAGCATTTTTACTCTTAACTTTATTAATTAACTCATCAAAACTATAACTATTAAGTATTTCTTTCTTTAGTTTAGTAGAAATACCACTATCAACTAAATTATAAATAGTTAAATCATTAGAACTTATTATCTTATATTTTAAAAGATTAAAATAATCATCTAACTTAGGTATTTTCTTATTATTCAAATAGTTATAAGTAATAGAAGGAACACTATTCTTTATATCTTTACCCTCTAATAAGGCTTCTCTTATACTTGTTGCGCTGTTTATACTTTTTTTATCTAACTCTTTACTATGATAATCATTAGTTCTTTTTATAGTATGAGGAGTAATCTTATAATTATTAGAGTAAATCGCTTTAACATAACTAATACCTAGAATATCATTAGGTAGTTTAAAACAATCTCCTGTAATATCTTCTAAAGCTTTAGATAAAGAAGTAGGGTAGTTATAACCCATTCTTAAATAAACTTGAACTAAACTATCAAAATCTTTATTAAAAAGTTGGGTCTCCACAAGTCTTTTAATTCCTTCGATATCATCAGATTCACTACCAAAGACTAAATCAGTAACACCTAGATGATTTAATATATCAATAGAACCTTTTGCAAAGATATCGGCGGAAGCACAAGTGAAAGGGAAGGGGAGTTCTACTACTAAATCAATACCATATTTGATAGCAATAGCAGTCTTTTCCCATTTATCTAAAATAGAAATATCTCCTCTTTCTGTAAAATTACCACCTAGTACTAAGATAATAGGACTATCTGGAAACATTTCTTTAACCTTTTCTATATGATATAGGTGTCCATTATGAAAAGGATTATATTCAGCGATAATACCAACTATATGTTTAGACAAGACTAACACCCCTTTCTTAAATTGTTATTAATTATAACATATTTTCTCTGTTTATTCAAACTAAACATTACCTTTCTTTTTTAACTCTTCTAATTTTTTATCTGCTATTTCTTTTTCTACGATATACTTATCATATGTTATGTTATCAGTTATTTTAAAATCTTTTCCGAAGTAAGGATTATATATTATTTCAATTATTTCTTTATTATTAACTTTAATATAGCTATGAATATAAGTAGGTAAAATATAGTTATTAATTTGTCCGTTTTCTTCTATTTGCTGATAAAATGGTGTATATGGTTCCTTTGGTATTAATATTAATAAGCATCCTTTAGAGTTTTTCCAGTTGCTTTCACAAGAGATAATATTTTTTAATAATGTTGGAAAATATTTATATACTGATATTGTGTTATCATATTCTAATTTATTATTTTTAAGTCCTTTTTTAAAGTATGAGTTGAACAGTGTTTCATCTGTTATAGTTGCGCGATGAATACCTAACATAAAGCCTTCCTTTTCATATAAATGTTGAATTGTTTCTCCTATTTCTATAGGAAATACATTTTGCATTGTATTGTAATTTGCATTTTCTTCTGATAGTATTTTCCTTCCACCTTCATGATCTTGAAAGTTTGTTGGATAAAACGATTGAGCACTTTTATAAAAATCTGGTATGTGATATTTCTTTTCCATATTTGATAACTTCCTTTTTGTTTGTATGTTAATATTATCATATTTTTTTATAATTTTGAAGATTAGTTTTATTTTTTACAAAATCTATAAATAGTTATATAATAATTATGAGGATGATGTTATGAAACTTATAACTGCTAATGAAAATTTTCTAAATTACTGTGAGTTTGAAAAAGGACTTTCTAATAATAGTATTAAAAGTTATGGCTATGAGATGAAAGACTATATTGCATTTTTAGAAAAAGAAAAGATAGATAATACTAAATCTATAACTAAAGATACTATAACTAAGTACTTAAAATATTGTTATAATCGTAATGAAGATAGTAAAACAGTCGCTCATAAGCTTACTACTATTAAGAATTTTCATAACTATTTAGAAAAAGAAGAGAATGAAACTAACAATCCTAGTGAATTTATTGATAGACCTAAAACTACTAAAACACTTCCTCATAGTTTAACTATTGAAGAAGTAGATAAACTCTTAGATATAGAATTAAACACCCCATTTGACTATAGGAATAAAGCTATGTTAGAATTGATGTATGGTTCAGGGCTAAGAGTATCTGAACTTGTTAGCCTAACGGTTTATGATATTGACTTTAATAATGATATTGTTAGAGTTAAAGGTAAAGGTAGTAAAGAGAGAATTGTTCCTATTAATGATGTAGAAAAGTATTATTTAAATGAATACTTAGATAAAAGACATCTATTATTAAAAAAGAAACAGTCTGATTACTTATTTTTAAACTCTAGAGGTAATGGTATATCAAGACAAGGATTCTTTAAAAACTTAAAAGAGATTTTAAAAGAAAAAGGACTTAATCCTGATATATCACCTCATAGTTTAAGACACTCTTTTGCAACGCATCTTTTAAATGGTGGTGCAGACCTTAGAAGTATTCAGATGCTTTTAGGACATTCTGATATTGCTACTACTCGTATATATACACATATTACTAATGAAAAGGTTAAGAATGATTACTTGAATAATCATCCAAGAGCCAAGAAGGAGAATTGATTATGAGATTTAAAAGAATATTTTTAATGGTTTTGGATTCCTTAGGAGTAGGGGAAGCGAGCGATGCAGCTAGTTATGGAGATAGTGGTGCTAATACCCTAGGTCATATTAAAGAAAACTATGATTTATTTATCCCTAATCTTGCTAAGATAGGTTTTATAAATACGTTAAATATGGATGAAAATACTGATGTAGATGCTTATTATACTATTGCAAGACCTAATAATGCTGGAAAAGATACTTTGGCAGGTCATTATGAAATGATGGGAATTACATCAAATATTCCATTTAAGACTTTCAATGAAAATGGATTTCCTATCGCTTTGATTGATGAGATAGAGAAAGTGACAGGAAGAAGAGTTATAGGTAATAAATGTAGTAATGATAATAGTATTATTAATGAACTAGGAGAAAGACAACTTGATTATGGTTCTTTAATTGTTTATACATCAGCTGATTCTGATTTGCAAATAGCTGCTCACGAAGATATTATTAGTCCAGAAATTTTGTATAGTTATTGTGAGAAAGTTAGGGAATTAACTTTACAAGATGAATTTTTAGTAGGGAGAGTTATTGCAAGACCTTTTACAGGAAGTAAAGGTAAATTCAAACTAAATAATGCTGGAAGAAAAGATTATCCAGTAGCACCTCCATCTAGGACTATTTTAGATGATTTAAATGATAATAACTATAATGTTATTGCTATAGGTAAAATGAATGATATATTTAGTAAAGCAAGTATAAATAAGAGTTTAAAAGCAAATTCTAATATAGATGCAATTAATAAATTAACTAATATAATGGATAAGAAGTTTACTGGTCTTTGTATGGCTAATTTATGTGATTTTGATAGTTTATATGGTCATTTAAGAGATGTTGAAGGTTATGCTAAAGCAATTGAAGAATTAGATGTAGAGATACCTTTATTATTAAATAAATTAGAGATGGATGATTTACTTATTATTACTGCAGATCATGGTAATGATCCTACTTTTAAGGGTAATGATCATACTAGAGAGAATGTTCCTTTAATTTTTTATAGCAGAAGCTTTAAAAAACCAAGAAGATTAGAAGTCCAAGATACTCTTGCTAATATAGGTGCTACTATTGCAGACAATTTTGATGTTAATATACCTGAAATTGGTACTAGTATATTAGATGAATTAGAGTAGAGAAGGGTAGTAAAAGAAAAAACTAGTAGATTAATTCTATTAGTTTTCTTCTTCTTGTTTTTCATAACTTGAACATACTGTTTGTTCTTGGTTACATACTTCATCTTTTGGACAGTCACAATTACTACTAACTTTTATTTCTTCTAGGTCACATTCTTGGCTGTTTTTGTTGTATTTGCAACTATCAACGTCACATTTAATACTTTGTTTCTTTTTCATTTTTATCTCTCCTTCAATATTATATTTCCCAAAATTTATAATATTATTCCCCTATTTTTTATATACATTTCCCCTATTTTGTTTTTTTTGAAAAATAGAGTAGTTATATCATAAAAAATATGAAATATTAAGTTTAAAGTGTATTAATTATATAATTCGAAAATAATATTATGTATTATCTATTTAATTGATATACTAAATAAAATATTAAATATGGATAATTTATTAAATTATTAATATAATATTGTGAGTATTAATATATAAAGTTGAAAGTATAACTTTATTAAAATAATACTAATATAAGCATTTGAATTATCCATAAAGGTTAATAATTATTCATCTTTTAAAACTATTTATTTAACTTCCTATAATATATGTTATGTTAACTAACATATTGACTTTTTAAATTGCTCCATTATATTATATATATAAGGATGGATATACTTATGAAAAATATAATAAATATTAAAAATGATATCTATACAGTTAAGAACTACCTAATTAATAGTTTTTATGATGATTCAGATATCAAATATACTATTAAGAAAATTAATAAAAATACAAATGTCAATAAAGATACTGTTAAATTAGTTATTATAGATATGTTAAAACGGAAAAAATTAATTGATAATAAATATGAGTTTAGATTAACTTTGGATGCTGTAGAATTTTTAGAATCAAGTATAATTAACTTACGAGGTTCAAAATTATCTGCTATTAGCATTTATATTGCATGTGGTTCTTTAATTATTAGTGTAATAGTAAATAGTGATAAGTTTTCTTTACTATTACAAATACTATTGCTAATATATATAATAATTTTATACAAATATAGTGACAATATATAATGTATTATAGTTAACCTATTAAAATACTTCTCTCTCCTACTTCATTTTTTTCTTTACACATAGTTTACATAATCTAATAATAAAAGAGAGTATGATTAACTCTCCTTTGTTTTATTTTTTTTTCCATAATCTTACCTAATTCATATTGTTTTGAATAAACTTTTTCTTTATAATCTGATAATTTAAAATAAGGATATTCATCTTTAATAGTGGTTATATCATCTACTAATTCACTTTCTTCAATTTTTTGTTTTCCTTTTTTAGTTGTAACTATTTTATATGCTCTATACTTATAGTTAACATCACGAACTTTACTAGTTAGTCCACTATGGTTTTTATCTGTACTCGTGTCTTCTTCTAAAGCCTCTATATTATCATCGATTTTTAACAAATCAAATTTATCTAATGTTTCTATTTCATTGTTTAAATATGTTATATTATTAGTCCATGACATACCATCTTTTGTTTCATATTCACTATCTTTATACATATAAAATCCTTCATCTGATACATATTTATGTGCATGATCATATTGAATATCACAATCCATCTTTTTAACACAACCACTTAAAGAACTTAAAGTAATTGTTGTTGATAACAAATAAATGCTTGCAATTCTTTTTGTTAATTTAAAATTTTTCATAAACGCTCCTTTATCTTAAGAAAAACAAAAGACTTCTATGTTTCTATAAAAGTCTTGTTCATTATTAAGTAATCCAGATTTTTAATAATCTTATAGTTGAATTACTTACACTGATCGTGAAACTACTCCCTCTTAAGATGGCTATAATATACCATATTTTTATTATTTTGTCAAACTATACTTTTCTTGATTGTATTTCAGCAATTTTTTCAAGTACTTCTTTGGCGTTAGTTTCATTAATTTCACTATAACCTAGTTCTCTTAAGGCTTGTACTTTTGCGGTATTTAATTCTTGAGTACGACTAAGCTTTTCTTCCTTTTTTATTTCAATATCTTGAACAAATCTTTTATGGGTTTCGGCGATCTTATTTTTAGAAGCTCCTCCATTATGATATAGAGTCATAGCAGAAAATAAGATACTTTCAAAGATAAATTGTTTATCTTTATCAAAAGCAAATTCTAAAGGATTAGTAAAGCCCATAGACTTAGACATATATGCTAGGATATATTTTAATTCATCAGTTGTTTCCATCGATTGCAAGTAATGATATAGATATACATAAGTATTATATGTATCTTTAGTCTTATCTTCTGATAATTTTTCTTTTAAAAGATTTATAATATCTGCTAGTATTTCTTGTTCTTTTTTATTAAAACTTTTTAAATCTGCTAAAACTTCTCTATTTGATGAGTCTTTAACTCCTTCATTCAATCTGTTTTCTACTTCGATAATATAATCACTTGTAACATTTATTCCACTTATTCCTTCTTCATCATCTATATTTAATAAAGCAAGTAATTTTACAGCTTTTTCTTTAGGCCATAATGATATGCTGTCCATTGCTAAATAGTTGTATAACATTTGTCTTGATACTCCTAAATATTTAGCTAATCTTACTTTAGATATTCCAAGTTCACTTAATAATTCATTCACTCTTTTCATCATTACCCTCCTATTAACATTTTAATTAGTTTGACAAGTTTAGTCAAGTAAAATTTGTGTAAAATGCTTTACAAAAAGAAAAAAGAGATAATTCCCTTTTTGATATTTAAAGTAAATACCATAGTTTTTTATCATCTTTTCTAACTTCTTTAACAATTCCTCCCCCTAAACAATATTCACCATCATAAAAGACGCAAGCTTGACCTGGTGTTACTGCTTTAACATTATCATACCTTACTAATATTTCACCATTATCTAAATATTCAAGTTCAATAGGAACATCCTTTGCTCTATAACGGAATTTAGCAGTACACTTTTTAGGACGTTCATCACAGTTAAAATTAATACTTTCTAAAATGGCACTATCTGAGTAAAGATATTTGTTATCCTCACCTTCTGCTACATATAAAATATTTTTAGTTAAGTCTTTTCCAACAACAAATAATTTATTTTTAGTGCCACCAATATCAAGTCCTTTTCTCTGCCCTATTGTATAATACATTAAACCAATATGTTCACCTAATACTTCATTAGTATCTATATTTACAATATTTCCTTTCTTGTTAGGTAAATAGTTTTTAAGAAAATTCTTAAAGTTTCTTTCTCCTATAAAACAAATACCCGTAGAATCTTTCTTAGTAGCTGTTACTAAACCATATTTTTTAGCAATTTCTCTAACTTCACTTTTATCTTTGATATCTCCTAAAGGGAATAAAACATTTTTTAGTTGTTCTTTAGATACTTGAGATAAGAAGTAAGTTTGATCTTTATTATGTTCGTGACTTCTCATAAGTCTACCATTTTCTATTTTGGCATAGTGACCTGTGGCAATAAAATCAGCTCCTAATTTTTTCGCTTCCTTAACAAATAAATCAAATTTAATATATTTATTACACATAATATCAGGGTTAGGAGTTCTTCCTTTTTTTAATTCATCTAAAAAGTAAGTAAAGACATCATCCCAATATTCTTTAATAAAATCTACGCGATGTAGTGGTATATTTAGTTTATCACAAACTTTTTTAGCATCATTATAATCTTCTTCTTGAGGACAGATATTATTATTTAAATTAGGATTACCTAGAAAATCATTATTAATAGAACTATCCCAATTCCTCATAAATAGGCCAATAACATCATAACCTTGTTTTTTTAATAAAATAGCAGCGACAGATGAATCTACCCCACCGCTTATTCCTACTACAACTTTTCCTAAAGACATATTACCACCTCTAATTCGTACTAATTATACTACAAATGTTTTTGACTTTCAAGAAAATATATGATAATATAGTATTCCATTGCTAACATATAGGAAGTGATACAAATGAAAAGTATTGATGATAAAAACATTAAGGAAAGTATTTTAGATTGTAATAAAAAAGTTGCTCCTTCTCTTGATACATTTTTGGGGACTTATTTAGATACTTTAATATTATTTAATATTTCAAAGCAAACTGGATTAAATGACATTAATAGTTCTATTTTATTTGTTTTTTTAGGTATTATTTGTAATGGAGCATATGGTTACAAATTAGGAAAAACTTTTAAAAATATTCCTAAAAATGCTTTTAAAAATATGGATGAAATGATCAAGATGTTAGCTTCAAAAAATATTAAGGTAGATAAAGATATCTTAAAAAGAGCTTTCATTTATGAAAAAGAAACAGTTGATGGTAAGAGAAAACTTATAAGAGATAATATTTATTTTGTTGATAAAGAGAATTGTTTAAGGGTACTTCAAAAGAAAGTTTTATTAAAAAAGAAAATGTTTTCTTCTCGAGTTAGATATGAAAAATTATATTTATTAAATAGTAAAGAGATGAAAGAAGAAATAGAAAACTTAAGTCTTGATGAATATAAAAGATTATATAGATATCTTGAATTTGGTTTTGATAATAGTGATAGTCATTATATAAGTTTATTAAATAAGCGACAAAGACAACATTTAAAAGAATGGTATAAAAAGAAATCTAGGAGTACTTTAATTGGTTTGGCACTTCTTTTAGGATTATCTTATATTAATTTAAAAAGAGATTATGGTAATATAGAAAATGCTTTAAATAACTCGAAGATAATGAGTTATTTTGAAGATAGTGATAGTCTTAATGAAAAAGCAATAGAAGAACTTTTAAAAGATATAAATGAAGATATAAGAAAAATTACTGATGATCGGAAGTTTAACATTGATGAAGTTGATACAACTAGAGAAATAGAAAGTTATTTTTTACTTAATGCTATTAATTCAAATGAGAATATGACTAAGAAAGAAAAAGAATTATACTTAAATTTTTATGATTTTTATTTAGATGATCCATATTTAGATAATACTTCTTTATATGAGAGACTGCAAAGTTTAGAGTTTATTAGAGAAGATGAAGTAAGTGAAGAAGAACTTGAAAGTACTAAAACTAAAGAAGGAGATATTGTAATCGTAACAGATGCTGTATACTATGACTTTGATAATAGAATTGTTTATTATTATAAACCAGTTGATGATACTATTGTTCATGAAGGAGTTCATTGCAATTTAAATGCTTTTAATATACCTCTGTCGCTTAAAGAAGGTATGGCTGAGATTATAAAAACTGAGTATTTTGATTATGATAATTTTTCTTATTATAGAAATACATCTCTTACTAAAGCATTAATAGAGATTGTTGGTAAGGATACTATTTTAAAAAGTATAAGTCTTGATGATCTTAGCTATTTAAAGAAGGCTTTAATTAATAATTTAATTAAGAATGGGAAAAATGAAGACAATGCTAAAAAGATAGTAAGTGACTTTTTAAAGGAAATTAACATAAGTTTTTCTGATACAAATACAGGTAATTATTCTGCTCATAAAATTAATTTAAAGCAATTTTATGTATATGATGAGCGTAATGATGAAAGTATTGAAAGATTTGAAAAATTAGTTGATGATTTTTATTATGGTTATTACCCCGATAATGATTATTGTTACTTTAATAATGATAGTGGGAAACGATTAGTTAAACATTAAACAACTAATTTAATTAGAGTTGGAGATAAGAATACTTCTATAAAACTACATAGTGTATTTATTATTAGGACTGTTAGATATACTTGTAAATATCTTTTCATAGAGTGTCTTAGATTTATATCTTTACCTCTAAAAAGATATTTAAATAGTTTAATACCAAAATAAAGGGCATAGAAGCCTAAAAATAGTGACATTAGTATTGTTATTAACTGATGAGGTAAAGTGTATGTAATAGCTTTTAAAATACCATTTAAATGGTATGTATATATTATAGATGATATAGAAAAACCAAAGATAAAAGTTTTAAGAAATAAACTTAGTATTATTATAGGAATACCTATAATAGATATACCTAATAAAAAGATAAAAGTAGTAAAAGTAATATTACCTACTAAACTATTTATTAAAGCACTTTTATAATCTATATTATTCTCTTTTATACTTAAAAAGAAACTATTTAAACTTTCTGTTACTATTTTGTGATCATTTTGATTTAATATTACAGCATATATTATTCCTGATATTAATCCTAGAATCATTACTATTATTAAAAATATATATATTTTCTTTTGTTCTTTTAATTTATCGTTTACTTTAGTCTTTACTTTATTTAATTTTATATTCATATTATCACCTATTAAATGATATTCTCTTCTAATAAAAATTTACCTAATTTCATTTTACAAAAATAGACTTTTTAGATATAATTAGACTGAGGTGCTTAATTAATGAATCAAAAAGTTGTTAAAATAGTATCTGCTATTATGTTAATTGCTATATTAGCAGGTGTTATAAGTGTAATATTTTACTATGTAATATAAAAACAGAACTATTTCTTAGCTCTGTTTTTTATATATTTTACCTTCTTTATTATTATAATCACTATTATCTATAGGAATTATATCTTCTTTAAATAAACTTTTTATTAAAATAATAATATCTTTTCTATATTTTTTTAATAACAACTCATCACATTCTTTATTATATTCTATAGGTATTTGTTTTAATTCATTTTCTTGAAATATATTACTAATATTTAAATCTTTAAGTATTTTATCTAATTCTAAATAGCAATTAAAATAAAATTTACCTTGGTATTCATCCATGAAATCCTTAATTTTTTCTAAAATAATTTCTTTTCTATTATAATTAAGTCTATCTATATAATTAGACCAATTCATTTTTACTAAATCAAGATTGTGAGAGATCTTTTCTAATAATTCTGTATTATCTTTTATATATTCCGTTAAATAATAATCATATTTACTAATATATCTTAAAAGAAAAGAAATATTCCCTACTCTATTAAGTTCATTTAAATCTTTTATTTCTTTATGTATTAATTCTTCAAAAACTTTATTTTGATAAAAAAGTTCATAAAGAAAAGATTCTGCATAATATTTACATATAACTTCATTATCTTCATAGTTATCTTTTATATAGATAAATCCTAGACCAATATTTTGCTCTTCATTAATCATATAGATCTTTATTTTATCTTTGTCATAAAAAGCAGTTCTAATAGCTTTATAACTACTTAATTCATCTTTATCAAGAGAAGCCATTAAGATTATTATTTCTTTATAATTTATATCATCTTGTTTATTATTTATTTTTCTTTTTAAAAATTGATCAACAGCTTCTTTTAAAAAGTTAAAATCATTTTTAAAATTATCTATTAAAAATTATCAACCACCCTGCACTGAAAGTACAGGGTTTGATGTGAGGACTGGAACTCCTTCTATGCTAAAGCATACTATTG
>CALVVD010000013.1 GCA_944363745.1 uncultured Bacilli bacterium
ATTTGGTATTATCATATAAATAAATGCAATTATTACTATTATGGCAGTTATAATAGCTGCTTTTAAACCTCTTTTTTCATAATGTTCTTTTTCTATTTTTTGTTGTTCTAATTCTTTTACATCAGTTACTACTAATTCTTCTGTTTTAGAAAGTTCATCTTTTTCTTTATATTTTCCTAAACGAGGAGCGATTATCTTTTCAATAATTATAGTTCCTACAATTGATAAAATAATTGAAAAAGCAATTATGATGAAAAGATTAGATGTAAGACTAATATGAGCTGCTGAATCTATTAGTCGAGCAGCATCTGTAGTTGTTGGTATTAAGTTTACTTCCATACTTCCTACAAAGATAGAAACACCATAACCAAAACTTACTCCACAGAATGCAGCTATTATTCCTAAATGAGGATTTCTATTATTTAACATAAATAATAGCGCTGCTAAAGGTATTAAGATAACATAACCAACATCATTTATTAATGATGAGATAGTAGCAAGAAAGATTACAATAAATGTTAGTATTTTTTTATCTATCTTAATTAAACATCTTTTACATAAAGTATCTAAAAAACCCGTTGATTTAGCAATACTAAGACCAAATAAAGTTAAAAGTAGCATTCCAAGAGGAGCAAAACTTAAGAAGTTAGTCATAGCATTACTAAAGATAAATTTCATTCCATCAAAGTTAAGCATTGACTCTACAGAAACTAAGGTGCTTTCTAAATCATTTGTTGTTGGACTGATAGTATTATATGTCGCTTGCATTTGGAAAGAAGATAAAATAGCACTTAATATTACAACAATAAATATTAAGAATACATAAACTGTTATAGGATGAAAATAAAATTTCTTTAATTTTAATTTTTTCTTATTACGATGCATCATGATCCTCCTTTGCAAGTACTTTTTTTAATTTTTTATTAAATTCTATTCTAGGCATAAAAATTAAACGTCCACAACCTGTACATTTGATTTTTATATCTGCACCAAGTCTTACTATTTCCCAGTCATTACTACCACAAGGATGTCCTTTTTTCATAATAACATGGTCACCTAAGTTATATGTTTTATTTTCCATTGCGAACCTCCATATGTGTTTGTGGCATTTTAATATTACCAGCAGAAAGAGCAGATTGTAAATCTCTTCTCATATTTCTTTGAACTTCAAAGTCATATCCTGTCTTTGTTTTAACGGCTATTTTGTAAGTTACAGAGTTTTGATCTACCATTTCTACACCCCATAGTTCTGTATTACCTTTAAGATTATCATAAGTACTATCAATTTTAGCCATAGTTTTCTTAATAATTTTTTCAACTTTATCTAGATCATTATCAGAATCAACAGAGATTGTTACTTCTGCTAATGACGGATTTAAACTATAGTTAGTAACTTCTGTAATCATATGATTTGAAATAATTTGCACAGCGCCTTTATAATCTTTAATTCTTGTTGTTTTAAGTCCCATGGCAATAACATCCCCACGAAAGCCATTAATCATAACGTTATCACCTATTTCAAATTGATCTTCCAGTACAATAGAAATACCAGCGATAAAGTCTTTAGCAAGATCTTGAAATGCTAATGTTAATACTGCTGCTACAATTCCTAAACCTGCTAAAATACTACTGACATTAATTCCAAAATTATTAAGAATTACTAGGATAGTTAAAAATATAATTATATATTTTAAACAGTTGTTTATGATACTTAAAGTTGTTTTTACCCGTTTTTTACTTTTACTTTTTAAATGATTATTATTTAAAGTTTTATTTAAAAAATAAATAATTACTTTATAAAAGACATAAGCAAGACCAATATATATTACTGGCAAGACTATATATTTAAATATTTCTGATGAAATAAATTCTTCCAAGGGAAACACCACCTCTATTTATCTAAATGCATTATTTCTAGTATTCTAGTTAAGTCATTAGCATTTGTAAAAGATATTTCTAGTTTATTATTTTTAATTTTTACTTTTGTACCTAATTTCTCACATAAGTCACTTGCTAAATAAGAAAATTCATCTTCTTTAGGTTTCTTAGGTTTAATAGTCTTTTTACGATGAAAATCTTCTTTTGAACTTGTTATTTCTTCTAGTTTTCTTACACTTAAATTTTCATTTATAACTTTTTCTGCTAAGTCAATTGCTTGGTCTTTATTTTCTAATTTACTTAGGACACGAGCATGTCCCATAGTTATTTCACCTTTAGTTATTTCATCTTTTATTTCATTTGGAAGATTTAGTAAACCTAACATATTAGTAACATAACTTCTTGATTTTCCAACTTTTGTAGCAAGTTCTTCTTGAGTTAAATTAAGTTTTGTTTTAAGTGTATTATATGCTTCTGCTTCTTCTAAAGCACTTAGATTTTCTCTTTGAAGATTTTCTAGTAAAGCTATTTCCATCATTTCTTCATCAGTAAAGTCTTTAATAATAGCTGGTATAGTAGTAAGTCCTGCAATTTTTGAGGCTTTTACTCTTCTTTCTCCTGCTACTATTTCATAACCTTTTATACTTTTTTTAGCAATTATAGGTTGAAATACACCATGTTCTTTTATAGATGATGCTAATTCATTTAGACTTTCTTCATCAAAATTTTTACGAGGCTGATAAGGATTACTCCTTAGTTCATCTAAATTTAACATTACTATTTGTTCTTTAGGGGTATTATTTACTATTTCTTCTTCTACTTGAGCGATATTTATAGGTTCATTATTAAATAGTTCTTCTAAGCCTCTTCCTAGGGCTCTTCTTTTATTTTCCATTTCTATCTATCACTTCCTTTGCTAAGTTTAAATAGGCTTCTGATCCTTTACTTTTAGGATCATATACAATAATAGGTTCTCCATGAGATGGGGCTTCTGTTAGTCTTATTAGTCTTGGTATTATTGTGTTATATACTTTTTCTTTGAAGAATTTTCTAATATCATCTACTACTTCAAAACCTAGATTTGTTCTTGAATCTAACATTGTTAATAAGACTCCTTCTATATCTAGATTAGGATTTAGTTGCTTTTGAGCAAGTCTTATTGTATTTAATAACTGCATTATTCCTTCTAGGGCGAAGAATTCACATTGAACAGGAATAATAACAGAATTACTAGCAGTTAAGGCATTTGTAGTTATAAGTCCAAGTGATGGGGGACAATCTATAATAATGTAGTCAAACTTTTCATCTTCTAATTCTTCTAAATGATATTTTAATTGAGCTCCTTTTGCAAAACCAGGTTCACTTTGACTTTTTTCAAGTAGTTCTATATCAAGTCCTGCTAAATTAATAGTTGCAGGTAGAACATATAATTTTTTATATTTTGTTTTAATCATTGCTTCTTTTGTACTACATTTATTAGTTAAAACGTCATAAACACTTAAATTTATATCTCCTTTATTTATTCCTACTCCTGTTGTTGTATTGCCTTGGGGATCTAAATCTACTAATAATACTTTTTTACCAAGAAATGCTAGTGATGCAGAAAGGTTAATACTTGTTGTTGTCTTACCTACTCCACCTTTTTGATTTACTAATGAAATTACCTTTGCCATTTTATCACTCTCTTCTTCTACTTGTCTAATTTATTGTATCAAAAATATGGGTTAATGAAAACTATTTTATCATAAAAAAGTAGATTATCTCTACTTTTTAGTTTTCATTGTTTTCTTTTGCAATTTTTATTGTAATTTGATAATTGTTAGCTAGATCTGTTTCTGTTGACTCTACTTTAAATCCACTATTTTCAATTTTTCTTAATGTTTCTCTAACTAAATTTATAGATTCGTTTAAAGTATATTTTGGTGTTGTGGCAGAGATTTTTGACTCTTCTTTTACATTATCACCAAAAATAGGATTACGTGCAAATGGATTATTAAACATATCTACAGGAGGTATTTTTTCTTCTTTTGGCTCTTCTAAATTAATAGATTGTTTTGGAGTTTGATTTTCTTGTCCAACTCCTGCTAATAAACTATCCATTGAAGTACTTGTTGTATCATCTAAAGATTTAGTTGGAGCATTCAAGTCAAAAGGATTGACATCAGTTACACTAGTATTAGTTGGAGTTGGAGTAACAAATGCTTGATGTTCTTCAGTTTGTTCAGGTGATACTTCTTGATTTTTCGTTGTATCTTCTTCTGGAGCAAAGAATTTAAAGCTACTCTCTTGAGGGACATTCTCTTCTTTAGGAGAAACTTTTAAAAATTGATCTATATCTTTTTCTTGAGGTGCCATATTTATATCTTTAGCATTATCTTTCAATGCATTTATATCTATCTGTTTATTGGCAGTACTTTCAAGATTATCGCTATTTATATTTGGAATATCATAGTCAATAAACTTAGGTGGGGTTGAGTAGTCAATTCCAACGCTTTGATTAAAATTATTATTTGGATTGTTATTAGTATTAACATTATTATTAAATAATGGCTCTGTTAAATTTACTGGTTTTGGATTTAAAAGATTATCTATATCTTGAGAAGTTATATTTTCTTCCTTAGGTTTAATTTTTTCTTCAAGTTCTCTAACAGTCATTTTATTATCTATTACTTCTTTTAATAATTTTTTTTGCTCTTCAGGATCTGTTACACTTAAAAGAGTTCTAGCATGACGTTCTGAGATTTGATCTTTTAAAAGAGCATCTTGAACTTCATCTGTCAAAGATAAAAGACGTAGTTTATTAGCGACAGCACTTTGACTTTTTCCCATAGTTTTTGCAAGTTCTTCTTGAGTCATTTGATCAAGTTCTAGTATTTTTTGATAAGTTTTTGCTTCTTCTATAGGATTTAAATTTTTACGTTGTAAATTTTCAAGAAGAGCTACTTTACTACTTTCTTTATCATCTAAATTACGAACAATTGCAGGTATAGTAGTAAGCCCTGCCATAGCTGAGGCTTTATAACGTCGTTCTCCTGCTATTATTTCATATTTATTACCAATATTTCTAACAATTATTGGTTGTATTACACCATGCTCTTTAATAGAAACAGCTAATTCTTTTAAGGCTTTTTCATCAAAGACTTGACGTGGTTGAAATCTATTTGGAATTATATCATCTAAATGTAAATATACAACTTCGTTTTCTCTACTATCCATATTTATCCCTCTTTTTATTCTTATATTTTTACTAGTATCAGTATATCATTATTTTTAGTAGTTTTCTAGTCCTTATTTTTCTTTATTTCTAAAAGTGTTCTAAAGCCTTTATTATTAGGTAAATCAAAAGTCTCTTTTTTATTTATTATAAAGTTATTTTTAGAAATTATTTTTTGTGATTCTATTAATTCTTCTTCAACATTTCCTTTCATAACTAGAAAACTTCCTTTATCATTTACTAAAGGCATAGTCCAGGAAAGCAATTTAGGAAGTGATGCTACTGCACGAGCGGTTACAATATCATATTTTTTTCCTTGTTTTATTAAGTCTTCTGCTCTTATATGATAAGCTTTTATGTCTTTAAGATTTAGTTTTTCTATTAGATTATTTAAATAATTTACACGTTTTTGCAAAGCGTCTATTAATGTTATTTTCAAATTAGGATAAAATATCTTTAAGATAAGCCCTGGAAACCCTGCTCCTGTTCCTACATCACAAAGGGTTTTTGCTTTAGATAAATCATAGATCTTTGCCAAAGTAAGACTATCATAAAAGTGTTTTATATATACTTCTTCTTTATCAGTTATTCTTGTTAAATTCATAGTTTTATTAGTCTCTATCAAAGTATCATAAATTATTTCTAACTTGTTTAGCCTTTCTTCTGTAACTGTTAATCCTAGAGATTCTACTTCTTTTTTAAACTCTTCTAACATTAATACTCTCCTCTTTTCTTCAAATAGACAGAAATAATAGAAATATCAGCTGGATTCACCCCACTTATTCTACTAGCTTGTCCTAGAGTAAGGGGTTTTATTTCTTCTAATTTTTCTTTCGCTTCACTTGCTATATTTGGAATATCATTATAATTTATATTTAAAGGTATTTTCTTGTCTTCTAAATCTAACATTTTCTTAGCTTCTTCTTCGGATTTTTTAATATAACCTTCATATTTTATATTTATTTCTACTTCATTTTTTATTTCATCAGAGTAATTCAACTTAATAAATTCTTCTAAATCATTTATTCTAATTTCTGGACGTTTTAAAAATTCATATAAAGTTATACCATCTTTTAGAGGTGATGTATTCATTTTAATTAATTTATCATTTGTTTCTTTCTTAGAAGTTATTTTTGTTTCTTTTAAAAGATTTGTTAACTCTTTTATATCTTGCTTTTTCTTTAGAAACTTATTATATATATCATCATTAATTAGACCAATTTTATGGCCATATTCTCTCAATCTTAAATCAGCATTATCATCTCTTAAAAGAAGGCGATATTCAGCACGTGATGTTAAAAGTCTATATGGATCTTTTACGCCTTTAGTTACTAAGTCATCTATTAAAACACCAATATATGATTCATTTCTTTTTAGTATTAAAGGTTCTTTACCTTCTAGTTTTAACGAAGCATTTATTCCTGCAAGTAAACCTTGTCCTGCTGCTTCTTCATAACCACTTGTACCATTTATTTGACCAGCTGTATATAAGTTTTCTATAAGTTTAGTTTCTAGAGTTGGTTTTATTTGTTTTGCATCAATTGCATCATATTCAATAGCATAAGCATATTTAGTTATTTTAGCATTTTCTAGACCACTAAGACTATGAACCATTTCTTCTTGAACATAATAAGGCATACTAGTAGAAAATCCTTGTAAATACATATCATCATAAGATAGACTTTCTGGTTCTAAGAATAATTGATGACGTTCTTTATCACTAAAACGAACTACTTTATCTTCAATGGATGGACAATATCTTGGTCCTACTCCTTCAACATATCCTCCATACATACTAGATTCATTTAAGTGTGCTTTTATTATTTTATGAGTTTCAGAATTTGTATAAATTAAATGACATGGTATTTTATATTTAGATGCTAGAGCGGTAGTATTGTCATAAGAAAATGTTAGGTCTTCATCACTACCATTTTCGATAGTCATTTTTGAAAAGTCAACACTTGATTTTAGAATACGAGGTGGTGTTCCTGTTTTTAGTCTAATAATATTAAAACCGATCTTTTTTAAGAAAGGACTTAAGTAATTACTGGCTTTTTCACCATGAGGCCCTCCTGATATTTTACTACTACCTACTAAGATAGCTCCTTTTAAGTATGTTCCTGTAGTTAGAATAACAGCTTTACTAGTTATTTGTTCTTCTGTTTCTAAGATAACACCTTCTATCTTTTTATCATTAATAATAAGTTCTTTTACTAATGCTTCTTTAATATCTAAATTTTTTTGATTTTGTAAAGTCTTTAACATTTCTTTTTTATATAAAACTTTATCTGCTTGAGCACGTAAAGCTCTTACAGCAGGACCTTTTTTTGTATTTAACATTTTCATTTGTAGAGAACTTTTATCAGTATTTTTAGCCATTTCGCCACCTAAAGCATCTATTTCTCTTACAACAATTCCTTTAGCAGGACCACCAATTGAAGGGTTACATGGCATATCAGCGATATTTTCAATATTTCCTGTTACTAATAGAGTCTTGTGATTAAGCCTTGCGCATGATAAACAGGCTTCTATACCAGCATGACCTCCTCCTACAACAATTACTTCATAATTCATTTATACATCACTACCTTTATTTTAATTTTAATTCTTTTGTTATTTCATCTCTTTTAAACTGTTCTCTCATTTCTAATTCAAAATATTTTAAAGCAAGGATTTGTCCTAAACTATATTTTAATGCTACTCTTCGATTTGGAATAGGCAAACCTTCCTCTCTATATTTTTCTATCCACTCTCTTTGAAATAATATTGAATCATGTTCTGTTACTTTCTTACTTTTGGGTTCTAAATCTTCTTCTATATATCTTTCTTCTATTATTTCTCCTATCGATTTATTAGGATCTTTTTTATAAATCAAAAGATGGCTATTACCATCTTCTATAGCTTTATTAATCCATAATTGATTGAAGAAAATAGAATTTTTCTTTGTAATTTTATTTTCCATACTATTATCTCCTTTATTTTCCTACACAGAAGTTTGCAAATAATTCATCTAATAGTTCTTCACTATAATTTTCTCCTGTAATATTACCTAGATTCTCAAATACATTTTTTAAATCTATTTCTATTATATCAATAGGTTCATCATTATTAAAGCTTATTTTAGCATCATTTAAATTATTTAAGGCTTTTTTAGCATAATTAATTTGTCTATCATTAGTAAGATAAGTGTAATCATCTTCTTCTATTTCATTTAATTTGAACATCTTTTTAATTTCTTCTTTTAGAGAATCAATACCTTCTATTTCTTTAGTATTAGTACTTACTATATGGGAAAATTTATAATCTTTTAAATCTATTTTCTTAGGTAAATCATTTTTATTTAGAACTATTATTGGATTTTTATCTTTAACTTTATCTAAAATATATTTATCATTATCTGTTAAACTTTCACTATTATTTAAGACAACTATTATTAGGTTAGCATCATCTATTAGAGAAAGACTTTTTTCTACTCCTATTTTTTCAACAATATTGTCAGTATTTCTTATACCAGCAGTATCTATTAAAGATAATTCTATACCATCAAAGATAATACTTCCTTCTACTATATCTCTTGTTGTTCCTTCTATATCTGTAACTATGGCTTTATCTTCTTTTAATAAAGTATTTAAGATACTACTCTTTCCTACATTAGGACGACCAATAATAACTGTTTTGATACCATTTTTTATTATTTGTCTTTCTTCTGATTTCTTTATTAATTTTTTTAAATCTATTTCTAATTCTTCTATTACTTTCTTTATATCTTCTTTGGTTACTTCTTCTATATCATAATATTCTGGATAATCTATATTAACTTCTATGTTAGCTAGGACATGTTTTAATTTATCTCTAAATTTTGTTATATATTTTTTTAGATTACCTTCTATACCATTAAGTGCTTCTTTTCTTGATCTATCTGTTTTACTGTTAATCATATCCATAACAGCTTCTGCTTCTGTTAAATCAATTCTTCCATTTAAAAAAGCTCTTTTAGTAAATTCTCCAGGCTCTGCCTTTCTTGCTCCTTTTTCTTGTAGTAGTTCAAATATTTTAAGAGTTGGAGAAACTCCACCATGACAGTTAATTTCTACTATATCTTCTTTAGTATAAGTTTTTGGTGTTTTCATTACATTTACTAAAACTTCATCTATATCTTCTTTACCATCATTTATATAACCATAATTAATAGTGTGAGAATCAACTTTTGTTAGGTCTTTTCCTCTAAAAATAGAATTTACTAAAGATATAGAATCTTTACCACTAACTCTTATTATAGAAATAGCACTATTTCCTAATTTTGTAGAAATTGCTGTTATAGTATCGTTAAACATAATTATACTCCTTTTATAACTTTTATATTTTCTTTTGGTTTTTCATAACCAAATAATTCATAAGCTTTTTCGTTGTAAAAAGCATTTTCTTCTCTTTTAGATAACTTTTCATCTAAAATAATAGGACTTTTTATTCTTATTACATTATTTGTTTCATCATAATAGTAGTTCTCTGTTGCTTTTATAGAAGATATTGTATCTAAAGGTTCAACTTTATATGAGTTAGGATTTCTATATATTTTTGTAATTAAAAAATCTCTTTCTACTTCATCATCTTCAAAATGATCTAAAGTAGTTAAGTTTTCTTTAACAATATTTATATATTCTTTTATCTCCTCTTCAGTTAAATAATTACTATTTTTGATTACAAATAGATGATCTAAAATAGTTTTTAATCCATAAACTTTAATAATATTATCTTCAACTCTATTATACATTACATCTTCTTTTGTTGTTATATAACTTCTTAATTTATCTTGATATTTTTTATAATCTCTTATCGCTTTTTTATCTTCTTCTATTTCTCTAACTTCTTTATATTTATCTATTAATTGTTGTTTTTCTCTTTCTAAATCTACTATTCTTTCTTCTTGATCTTTATAATGTAATTTAATAATATTTATAGTTGCATCTATAGAAAGATATTTTTTTACAGATTCTAAATCTTTATATTTTTCTAATTTTTCTTTTAATATAATACTAATTTTACTTATTTCTATTGATAATTGTTGATTTAAAAAATCATTATCATTTAATTTTATTGTACTTTCGACTGATTTAAATTCATTCATTATCAACACCATCCTTTCCTTTTTACAGTCTCATTATTATATTGATAAAATGTTTGTTTGTAAAGGCAAAAAGATAGTTTGTTGGTATAATTTTTTAAACTTTACAGATTTTGACAAAAAGAAAAACCTAGTCATTTCTAGGTTTTATTACAACACATCTATTAGGTTCTTCTCCGATACTTTCTGTATAAACATATTTATTATTAGATAAAGTATTATGAACAATTCTTCTTTGATAAGAATTCATTCTATCCATTTTTACTTCTATTTTAGTTTCTTTTACTTCTCTTGCTAATTTTTTAGCTAAAATTTCTATATGTTTATCAGTTCTTTTTTGATAATCACTTACATCTATTAAGAATTTATAAGGAGCATCTATTTCTTTTTTTAACATTTGATTTATAACAATTGTTAAAGCTTTTAGATTTTTTCCATCTTTACCTATTAAAAGAGCATCATTAGTAGAAAATAAACGATATGTTGGAACATCATTATTCATGCTTACTTCTATTTCTACATCAAATCCCATGTCTTTTAATGTTGATTTTATTAGTCTTTTTAAATATTCTTTTACTTCCCTTTTCTCTATTACTTCTATTTCAACTTTTTTTGACAATAGAGTTTTCTTTTCCTCTTTCGTTTTTATTATTAGGTCTTCTTCTAATTCTTGAAGTTCTATTTTCGCTTTATTTAAAGCATCTTCATATGTTTTTCCAATAAACTCATGCTTTTCTACCATGCTTTTCCATCCCTTTCATTACTACTATATTTTGAACTATAGCAAAGATATTTCCAACTGACCAGTAAATACCTAAAGCTGATGGCATGAAGAATGCTGTTATAATAATAATTACACTCATCATTATTGGCATCATTTTCATTGATGGATCACTAGCAGTAGTATTTGTTGTTTTAAACATAAGAATTGTTGAGGCTCCAATTATTAGAAGAAGTATTATGTACATATAGAAGGTTGAACTTCCAAATCCTACTAATGGAGTTGTTCCTAGTTGAATTCCTAAAAAGTTTTCTTCAAAGATAGCTGGTACCCTATTTATTGCTTCTAAAAATGCTAGTAATAAAGGTAATTGAATAAATGATATTAAACAACTCGTTAAAGGATTAAAGTTATATTTCTTATATACCATCATCATTTCCTGATTTTGTTTTAACATTGATTCTTGATCTGTTTTACCTTCATATTTCTTTTGAATTCTTGCTAATTCAGGAGAAGCTTTTTTCATCATTTCACTTTGAACAGCCATTTTTCTTGTGAATGGAAATAGTATTAGTCTTATTATAATAGTTATAATAATTATACTAATTGCAAAACTTCCTACATACTTACCTAATGTTAAGATTAAGAATGCTAGTGGTTTTACAAAAATACCTGTCCAAAGTCCATCGTATTCTGTAGAAGTTGGAGTAAACTCATCACATTTTGGTAATTTTTTTAATTTAACACCATTTTCTTTATATAGTTTCCTTGTTTGTTCATTTTCTGGTTGACATAAGATATTTTCTGTTAAAGCTTGTCCTGTTTCCGGATTTTTTACAGCATTATTATCTTTATCTACTAAAGTTGTTTGGCAGCCTGTTACTAAAAATAATAACATTATTATTATAAGTACTTTCGCTTTTGTATTTCTTTTTTTCATAGTGACTCCTTATTTAATTTCATTTAATAATTTTTCTAGACTGTTTGATAATTCTTCAAAGTTCAAATTTAAACAGCTATTTCTTATTATTATAATACAATTATAGTTATTTTCATAGGTTTTTTTATAGTTTCTAAGTATTGCTCTTACTCTTCTTTTTAGTTTATTTCTGATGTGAGCCTTCCCTACTTTTTTAGGAACCGTAATTCCATATTTATTAAATTCTTCTTTATTTTTAGTAAAGAAAATGACAAAATTATAATTTTTTACTTTTTTTCCTTTTTTTATTATATTATCAAAGTCTCTACTTTCTTTTACAATATACTTCTTGTTCATTTAATCACGTCCTAAAGTTAAAAAAACACTGCAAAAACAGTGAATTTTATTTTACTAATTCTTTGCGTCCTTTCTTACGACGACTATTTAAAATATTACCTGCACTTGCTTTACGTGCGAAGAATCCATGCTTCTTTGCTCTTCTTCTTTGGTTTGGTTGATATGTTCTTTTCATAATTAACACCTCCAGACTTGAAATCTACATTATTATAATAGTTGTATTATGGCTTTGTCAAGAAAATATTTTAGCGACTTCTACCCTTGCCATTATCTTTTTCATTTTCATTATTACTATAAGTAAAAATTATTCCTTGGGTTAGATTATCATCTTTACCTAATGATTCTAAAGGTGATATATAAGTAAGTTTTATTCCAAGTTCTTCATCGAAGTTTGGATCACACAATCTTCTTTTCATTTTTTCTATCTCTTCTTTAGAAAAACTTCCTATATATGACATAGTTTTAGCTCCTTCCATTTAAAATTTTAACATAAATTAGAAATTCTTCCTATATTTATGGTTAATTTTTCTTTTTCCACAATTTCCACATGATGTGGAAAATAAATATTAACTTGTGAATTTGAAATTTGTGGAAAATGTGGAAAACTCTGTTTTCTTTTGATATTTAAGGAATTTGATTGTGGAGAAATTTGTCGAAAAATTGTGGAAAATTAAAAATTGCAAATTTCCTATTCCTTTTTCCACAAATTTAGAGTATTATAATTGTAAATTTGGAAATTCAGGTGGGAGGTGATAGGGTGAATGTCGAAATTATATGGCAAAATGTTTTGAAAGAGATAAAAGACGAACTATCATCTTTAGCTTATGATACTTGGTTTAGTGATGTTAGTTTAAATAAATTGGATGATGGGGTAGCGGTTATTGTAGTGCCTATGTCTATTCATAAAAAACATTTGTCAGATAATTATTTTGATTTAATTAAAAGTGCTTTAAATAAAGTAACTGGTACTAACTTTGATTTAGAATTTCTTTTAAAAGATGAGTTAGAGGAGATAAAAGAGAAGGAAGAGGAGAAAGTAGTACCTGTAGAAGAAGGTGTTCCTAAAGCTTTTAAAAATAAATCAAATCTAAATCCTAAATATAACTTTGAAAATTTTATTGTTGGTAATAGTAATAAGTTTGCACAGGCTGCGGCTTTATCTGTGGCGGAAAATCCTGGAAAAATGTATAATCCTTTATTTATCTATGGAAATAGTGGGTTAGGGAAGACTCATTTAATGCATGCGATAGGTAATTATATTGTGGAAAA
>CALVVD010000014.1 GCA_944363745.1 uncultured Bacilli bacterium
TATACAGTAATACTTGATTATGCTCATACTACTGATGCTTTAGATAATATATTAACATTTCTAAATATGGTTAAAGAATCTAGAATAATTACTGTTACTGGTAGTGCAGGAGGAAGAGAAAGATCTAAAAGACCTAGTATGGGTAAAGTAGTATTAGAAAAGTCAGATTATGTAATATTTACAATGGATGATCCGAGATTCGAAGATCCTAAGCAAATTATAGATGATTTAATAGGAGATTCTAAAAATACTAATTATGAGAGAATTATAGATAGAAAAGAAGCGATATATAAAGCTTTAGATATAGCAGAAGATAAAGATATTATTTTAATTGCAGGTAAAGGTAGAGATGATTATATGGCTGTTGATGATAAGTATCTTCCTTACTGTGATTATGATGTAATTAAGAGTTATTATGAACAGTAGTTTACACTTTAATTTTTGTCAAATGGTTGTTTTATAAGTGTCTATATGTTAATATAGAATTGAAAATATATGGAGTGATGCTTATGAAAAGAACCATTTATATTATTAATGCAATTTTATTTATGGGATGTTGTTTACTTGTAAGTACAACCACTCCCAATGTAAAAGATATTGATGTAAATAATAAAATTACTTATGTAAATAGTGACGCAATAAAAAAAGAAGAGGTTATTGAAGTAGCACCTGTTGAAGTTGCTCCTGAAGTAGTAGAAGAACCTGTAGTAGAAGAGGTAGAAGAAGTTAAAGAAGAGCCTAAAGAAGAAGTAATTATAGGTAAAGATGAAGTTGTTGATGAAGAAAAATTACCTACACCACCTAAAGAAGAAGTATATATTCCTCCTATTACAGTTGGTTCTACTTTTAATGGTACTATGAGTGGTTATGGCTCAGATGTAGAAGGATCTGGTTATACTTATTCTGGTTATTATATTAGAGATACTATTTATTATAATGATTCAACTTATGGTGAGCTTAGAATATTAGCAGGGGATAGTTCTATACCTATGGGTACTGTTATTGAAGTTAGTAATAGTAATGCTGGTAATTTTACAGGAATAGTTTTAGATACAGGTAGAAATATTGGCTTTGGCAGAGTATATGATTTTGATTTATTGTTTAAGACTAGTAGAGAAGCGATTAATTATGGTGTTAGTCGTAATGCTACTTTTAAAATATTAAGGGTGGGTTATTAATGGAGCATTTAATTACTTTGATTGCATCTGATGGTTCTATAAAGACTAGTAATGATGAGAATATATCTATAGAAGAAAGAGATACTGATGAGAATAAAGGTCATGATAAGTTATTTAATTCTGATATTTATTCTAGTGAATGGTGGAGTTTACATGGTGTTTCTTTAAAGAAAGATGAAACTTTTACAGCTTCTATTGATAAAATTGTTTCATTAACTAATATAATTGCTATACTTGATATTAGTTATCAAGATAATGATGGTGTTTGTTATAATGCTATTCAAATAATAAGTCCTGATATATCTAAAGTAACTGATTTACAAAAAGTTAGTTTATCTAGTATTAGTAAAGAGATAGATAAAGATAATTTAGAGTTTAGTATTATTGATTGTATTAGAGATTATGAAAGTTATGATATTGTTAGTTTTAATACGATTGATGAATATTTTGAGGCATTAGGTATTAATTTGTCTAGTAAAATGCATAAATAAAATAGACAATAATCAAAGAAAGAATGTTAATATAAAGTAGAAAGAATGCTCAACGCGAATATTTGGAATATGTTTCAATTTGGTTAAACATAAAACTACCTTCTTCTAGTGTTGGTATTAAATCAACACTAAATCTAAAATAAAATGTTACTATAACATCTGGAGATTGAACTAGGTTAAGAAACTTAGTTCTTTTTTACGTCAAATCTTTCTCTTTTACTTTAATCATTTCCTTATTTATATTAAAATAGAGATTGTAGAAAAGAGTGATTATATGAATGAAGTAATTATTGAAGAAATTAGTAAAGATTTAGATATTAGTAAAAAACAAGTAATGACTGTTTTAAAACTATTAGAGGAAGGAAATACTATTCCTTTTATTGCAAGATATCGTAAAGAAGCGACTGGAGCTTTAAATGAAGAAGTTATTAAATCTATTGATGATGTATATCAGTATCAAGTTAATTTAATGAAAAGAAAAGAAGATGTTATTAGATTAATTGATGAGAAAGGATTACTTACTGATGAGTTAAAAGATTCTATTATGAAGTGTACTAAGCTTGTGGAAGTAGATGATTTATACCGTCCTTATAAAGAGAAGAAAAAGACTAAAGCAACGGATGCTATTAATAATGGATTAGAGCCTCTTGCCAAGATTATTATGTCATGTCCAGTTAAAGGAGATATTAATACTATTGCCTCTAAGTACCTTAATGATAAAGTTAAGACTGTGGAAGATGCTATTACTGGGGCTAAATATATTATCGCTGAATGGATAAGTGACAATGCTTATTATCGTAAATGGATTAGAAGTTATATCTTTAGGGAAGGGGTAATTGTTAGTAAGTTAAAGAAAAATGCAGAAGATGAAAATAAGACTTATAGTAACTATTATGAGTTTAGTGAAACAGTAAAATACATTAAACCTCATCGAATATTGGCGATAAATAGAGGTGAGAAAGAAGGAATCTTGTCCGTTAAATTAGATTATGATACTGAGAGAATTGTTAATTACTTAGAGAATAAAGTAATTAAGAATAAAGAGTCTTTTTGTTATGAAATAATTCTTGATGCTATTAACGATAGTCTTAAACGTTTAATACTTCCTAGTGTAGATAGAGAGGTTAGAGCTGAACTTAAAGAAAAGGGAGAAGAACGTGCTATTGAAAATTTTTCATTTAATGTAGAGAAATTATTACTTACACCACCTTTAAAAGATAAAACTGTATTAGGTTATGATCCTGCTTTTAGAACAGGATGTAAACTTGCTGTTTTAGATAAAACAGGAAAAGTCTTAGATATTGATGTAATTTATCCAACTGAACCACACAATGATATAGAAGGCTCTAAGAAAAAGTTACTTGAACTTATTGATAAATATAATATCGATGTAATCGCTATTGGTAATGGTACTGCTTCTCGTGAAAGTGAAGCTTTTGTAGCAGAGGCAATTAAAGATGCTAAAAGAGATGTTTCCTATATAATTGTAAGTGAAGCAGGGGCATCAGTATATTCTGCAAGTAAGCTTGCAATAGAAGAGTTTCCACAATTAACTGTGGAAAAAAGAAGTGCTGTTAGTATTGGAAGAAGGGTACAAGATGCTTTATCGGAACTTGTTAAAATAGATCCTAAAAGTATAGGTGTTGGTCTTTATCAACATGATGTACCTGTTAAGAAGTTAGATGAATCTTTAAACTTTGTTGTTAGTAAAGCAGTTAATGGTGTTGGTGTTAATATTAATACAGCTAGCCCATCTTTACTAAAATATGTATCAGGACTTAATAAAAAAGTAATAGATAATATTATTTCTTTTAGAGAGAGTCATGGCAAATTTAAAAATAGAGATGAGATTCATGATGTAAAGGGGGTTACTGATAAAGTTTATGAACAGTCAGTAGGATTCCTTAGAATACTTGATGGAGATAATCCCTTAGATAAGACTTCAATTCATCCTGAAAGTTATGATAAAACTCTTAAACTCCTTAATTATTTAGGATTTAGTGTTAATGATTTAGGTAGTAGTGAACTTATTAATAAACTTAATGATTTAGATGTAGAGAGTCTTAGTAAGACAATCGATATTGATAAATATACTTTAACTGATATTATAGAGTCTTTAGAAAAGCCTATGAGAGATTTAAGAGATGATTATCCACAACCAATTTTAAGAAGTGATATCTTACATCTAGAAGATTTAAAAATAGGTGATAAACTACAAGGAACAGTACGTAATGTAGTCGACTTTGGTCTATTTATAGATATAGGTCTAAAGAATGATGGACTTGCTCATATATCAAAACTAACTCATCAATATATTAAAAATCCTAGTGATTTATTTAGTGTTGGAGATATAGTTGATTGTTATGTAGAAGCAATAGATTTAGATAAGAAGAAAGTTAGTTTAACTTTGTTGAAAGATAGTATTTAATTACTATCTTTTTTGTGATATACTCTTTATAAGATAGGTGATAGATATGATAAGAAAGATTAGTGGTATATTTAAAAAGAGTGAAAGTGATTGGTTGAAGGTTACAGTCAGTATCTTTTTTTCAATTATTATGGTTATATTTTTTGGTAAGACAGTAGCAAATTCATATGCTTTATCAGATCTTGATAGTCTAACAACGGGACAAGGTGATGTCGTGGCAGATAGAGTTAATCTTTTTCCTGAATTTGCTGATGATGAGCAGATTGCTCTTGTTCCTTTTTATGCTACTGATAATAATGGTGAAAGATACACAGTATATTGTCTTGAAAAAGATAAAGGATGGATTCCTGGAGAAACAATTACTAGAAATGAAACTCCATTAGATGATGGATATGTTTATATTTTGCAAAATGGTTATCCAAAAGTAAGTTTAACTGGAAATGATGAGAATGATGAATATTTGACCCAAATAGCAGTATGGTGGTATCAAGATTTAAGTGCTGGTACTAATAATTTATCTGAAAACCAAAAAAATATTATACAAGCTAGTAAGTATTACAAACATATAGAACCTTTAGTAACTGGGGCACTTAATGCTAAGAATAATCCTATTATAATTAATCCAACTTTTAGTATTGATAGTAGTGATTTTAAACTTAGCAGTGATAATCAGTATTTAATAACGGATTCTATTACTATAAGTTCTAATGTTGATTATGATAGTTATTCTGTTAGTATTGACAATAGTGCTGTAGAAGTACTTGATGGTAATAATAACGTAATAAGTGGTAGTACTATAAATAGTGGGGATACATTTAGATTAAGGGTGGATTTATCAAAGATTGATAATCCTATTACAGTAAATATAAGTGTTGTAGTTAATTATACTGAGTTTGAAGCTTATAGTTATACTCCCTCTAGAGAAGATATGCAACAGTCTGTTGCATCAGTATTAGTTCCTGTTTCTAAACAAAAAACTGTATCTAGTAGTGTATCTATGCCAACAGGTAGTTTAACAATTAGAAAAGTAGATAGTGAGAATAATTTGTTGAGTGGTGCAAAGATTGAAGTAATTAGAAAAGCTACTAATAAAAGTGTAGCAACATTTGATACGACAACAGATGATTATGTTATAGATAATTTATTACCTGGAGAATATGAGATTAAAGAATTATCAGCACCTAATGGTTATTATATAGATAATAAAAGTACTAATGTTGTAATAAGTAGTAGTAATTTAAATGCTACAGGTACTATTACTAATTCTAAATATAATGTAAGAATTAGAAAAGTAGATAGTGAAACTAAAGAGTCTGTAAGCGGGGCAGTATTAAATATAGTTAATAGTAGCAATCAAGTAGTTGATACAGTTACAACTACTGATGATTATGTAGATGTTGATACTTCTAAGATGAGTGAAGGAACATATAAAGTAGTTGAAGTAAAGGCTCCAGATGGATATTTTGTAAATACAGAAGAGAAAGAATTTACTGTTGATAAAGATCATACTAGTATTACTGTTGATTTTGAAGATGAAAAAAATGAAGTTTTAGTAGAGAAAAAAGATGCAGAAACAGGAGATTTAGTCAGTGGGGCAACATTAAGATTAGTAAGAGTAAGTGATAATAAAGTTATAGATGAATGGACTAGTAATGGAAAAGTTCATAGTATAAAAGGTGTTGTTCCAGGGGAATATAAAGTAGTTGAAGTAAAGGCTCCTAATGGTTATACTCTTAGTAATAATGAAGTATCTGTTACAATTACAGGAGAAGAGACAGAAGCTAAAAAAGTAACCTTTTATAATTCAAACAATCAAGTAGTAATTAATAAAATAGATGAAAATGGTAATCCTTTAAGTGGAGCGAAGTTAAGAATTACTAATAGTAATGGTGATGTGATAGATACATTTACTACGACTAAAGAAGCATATACACTTGATAAGTTAAGTCCTGGTACATATTATGTAGAGGAAATAGAAGCACCTAGTGGTTATCAGTTAAATACAGAAAAAGAAAGCTTTACAATAGATGAAAATACTACTAGTGTTCAAGTAACAATGAAAAATGTAAAATCTTATATTTATATAGGAAAAATAGATGGTACTACTAATCAGTATATAGCAGGTGCAGAATTAAAATTAAGTAGTGAAGATGGAAGTTATTCTGAAAACTTTACTAGTAGTAATGAACCAATTAAAGTAGAAGTTCCATATGGTAAATATACTTTAGAAGAAATAAAGGCTCCAGATGGTTATATTAAAACAAATGGAAAGTTAGATATAGATTATAATACTAGTAGTGATAATAATTTTGTTTATACAATGTCTAATAGTAGAGGAGGACTAACAATAGAAAAAATAGATAGTGAAACAAAAGAAGCAGTAAGTGGAGCGACTTTAGAATTAAGAAAAGGTAATGAAGTAGTTAAAACGATAACTACAACAAATAGTCCTACTGTTGTAACAGATTTAGGAGAAGGAACGTATGAGGTAGTAGAAGTTAATACACCTTCTGGTTATATAAAGAGTGATAAAAAATATTCTGTGACAATAGATGCTAATAATCCTAATGCAAGAGTTACAATAGAAAATAAACCAATAATAGTTAATTTAGGAAAGATAGATGCTGTGACTGGAGAATATATAAGTGGAGCAACAATGAGATTAGAACGTTTAGATGGAGAGATGGAACCTATTATCTTTGTAAGTAGTAATAGTCCATATCAAGCTAGTAAGTTAGCACCTGGAGTATATAGTTTAGAAGAGATAGAAGCACCTAGTGGATATGTAGGAACAGGATCTAAGGTAACATTTAGAGTGTTAGAGACAGGAAAAGTACAGACAGTTAATATAAGTAATGATATAACAACAATAAGTGTTAATAATAGAATACTTACAGTAGATACTAAGGGTATAGAAGGATATAGGTATAGATTAGAGACAAGAGATGGTAATGTAATAGATGAATTTACAACTACTAAAGATGGTTATACAAGTGATAGTTTAGAGATAGGGGAATATACTTTAAAACAAATAGATGCTCCAGAAGGAGTAATAGTAAATGAGAGTCCTATATACTTTAGTGTAGGTGAAAGTAATGAAGTAAGTGTAATAAACTTTGTAAATGACTTTACTAAAGTAAGTATAAGTAAGAAAGATATGGCAGGAAGTGAAGAAGTAGAAGGAGCACATTTAGTAATAAGAGATAATAATGGAGAAATAGTAGAAGAATGGACATCAAGTAATACTCCTCATTACATAGAAAAGCTTCCAGTTGGGAAATATACTCTTACTGAGACAATCGCTCCAGACGGATATATCTTAAATACATCAATAATAGAATTTGATGTTTTGGAGACAGGAGATATTCAAAGTGAAGTTATGTTTAATTCAAAGCCAGTAAAAGTACCAAATACATCTAGTAATGCAACATATATCTATTTAATTGGAGGTATATTAATAATAATTGGTGGTTCAATAATATATATTTCCTATAGAAATAAAACTAAATACTTGTCAAGATAAAACATATAATATAATAGGTTCGGGTGTCAAATTTGACAAATATATAATTATTTGATATGATTTTATTGTTCTTATTTGAAGGAGGAACTATGAAAAAAGTTAGTAAGCTGAGTCTTACGTTGGCATCTATTGGTGTATTTATGATAGGCTTAGCAGGAGTTTTACAGTATCAAGCTTTTAAAATGGAAGAACATGCTGTAACTTATGAAAAAGTGACAATGAAAGATATGAATTCTGGAACTGTAGAAGAAGTTAATAATGAAAGTAAGAATGAAGAGGTTTCAGAGGAATCTGATAATAATGAGAAAATAGTTGATGCTACTACTGTTGATACAGAAGATGTTGAAGAAGTAGTTATCGAAGAAGAACTTGAAGATGTTAAGACTTATGATGAAGTTAATACTGTACCAGTTGATCCTATCGTTTTTGATGGATTAACAATGAATCAGTTAGCAGAAAAGCTTAATCATTCTTTAAATTCTACTATTTCAGGTAAAGGATACTTAATTGCAAGTTATTCTTTACAACTTGGTATTGATCCTTATATGGCAACGGCAATTATTCTTCATGAGACTGGATGTAATGGTACTTGTAGTAGTTTAGTTCGTGAATGTAATAATGTTGGTGGGCAAAAAGGAGGTCCTAGTTGTGGTGGAGGAGCATATAAAGCATATGCAACACTTGATGAAGGTATTATGGGTTATTTAGATAACTTATATCGTAATTATTATGCTTATGGACTAACTACACCAGAGACTATTGGTCCAAAATATGCTGCTAGTACTACTTGGGCTAGTCAAGTAAATAATTATATTGCAATGGTAAAGAGTAGATAATCTGCTCTTTTTTGTTTGTTTTTGTCATTCTTTAATTAGCTTATTCTTTTACTTATTTTCATAGTATTTCATAGGAGGAATAATCTTATGAAAATAAATAGTAATGGTCTTAGTAATGATGAAGTAATTAAAGCTCGTGATAAATATGGTGATAATGCTTTAGTAATGGTTAATAAAGATAGTTTTTTTAAACAGTTAATTAGAAGTTTAGGAGATCCTATTATTAAAATACTTTTAATTGCTTTAGGTATTAAAACAGTCTTTTTAATTCAAGATTTTGATTGGTATGAGACTGTTGGTATTGTAATTGCTATTTTCCTTGCATCATTTATATCTACTGTATCAGAATATGGTAGTGAAAAAGCTTTTTTAAAATTACAAAGTGAAGCGGAAGCGATTAAAGTAAAGGTAAGACGTGATGGGAAAGTTTTACTTATAGATACTAATGAAGTAGTAGTAGGAGATATTATTTTATTAGAATCTGGAGACAGAATAGTTGCAGATGGAGTGTTAATTAAAGGAGAAGTTAGTGTAGATGAATCTTCTATTACGGGAGAGAGTAAAGAAGTATATAAAAAAGCCTTTATTAATGGTATTAATCCTAGTGATAATAATGAATTGTTAAGGGGAAGTGTTATTTATAATGGTATAGGAGAAATGGTTGTAACAAAAGTAGGTGTTAATACTTTTTATGGAAAGATATCTTTAGAATTACAAGAGAAACCAAGAGAAAGTCCTTTAAAATTACGTCTTAGAGAGCTTGCTAAAGTTATTAGTAAAATTGGTTATATTGGAGCATTTTTGGTAGCTTTTTCTTATCTTTTTTCTGTTCTTGTTATAGATAATAACTTTGATATTAATAGAATTATTATTACTTTGTCTGATACTTCACTATTATTTGCCTATTTTCTACAAGCTTTAACTCTTGCTGTTACCATAATAGTTGTATCTGTTCCTGAAGGTTTACCTATGATGATAACTCTTGTTTTATCTAGTAATATGAAAAGAATGTTAAAAGATAATGTCTTAGTTAGAAAACTTATGGGAATAGAGACTGCAGGTAGCCTAAATATCTTATTTACTGATAAAACAGGGACTCTTACGAAAGGAGAACTTGAAGTAGTAGGAGTTATGTTTGGTAATTTAGATTATTATAAAGAAAAGAAGAGACTTAAGAATAGTATTACTTATTATAATCTTTTAAAGAAATCAATTCTTTCTAATACTAATTGTGTTTATGACGAGAAAAAAAATATTTGGATAGGGGGAAATGCTACTGATAAAGCTTTAGTTAATTACTTAGAGAGTGATAATTATCATGTTAAGAAACTTAAAGAAGTACCTTTTGATAGTAAAAATAAATATTCTTATACTAAAGTATTAGAAGATGGTAAAGACGTAACTTATTATAAAGGAGCCCCTGAAGTATTACTTGATAAATGTAAATATTATATTTTACCTAATGGAAAAAGAAGCCCTTTTGTTAATAAAAATAATATAATTGATATAATTAATAAAAAAGCTAGTATGGGTATTAGAGTATTAATGGTATGTGTTAATGAAGGAGATGGACTTTCTTTCTTATCTTTATTATTTATTAAAGATGAGTTAAGAGAAGAGGTAAGAGAGGGAATAAATTTAGTTAGAAAAGCTGGTATAAAAACAGTTATGATTACAGGAGATAATAAAGTAACAGCAGAGTCTATTGCAACTGATGCAGGTATTATAACTTGTAATAGTGATATTATTCTTACTAGTAGTGAATTAAATAAGATGAGTGATGCTAAAGTTAAAGAGATTATTCCTAAATTATGTGTGGTTGCAAGAGCTTTGCCTACTGATAAAAGTAGATTAGTAAGATTATCTCAAGAGTTAGGTCTTGTTGTGGGAATGACTGGTGATGGGGTAAATGATGCTCCTGCTTTAAAATCTAGTGATGTAGGTTTTTCTATGGGAAGTGGTACAGAAGTTGCTAAGGAAGCTAGTGATATTGTTTTACTTGATAATAATTTTAATTCTATTGTAAAAGCTATTCTTTATGGAAGAACAATCTTTAAAAGTATTCGTAAGTTTATTATCTTTCAATTAACAGTTAATTTCTGTGCTGTTTTCTTATCAATAGTAGGACCATTTATTGGTGTTGATAGTCCTGTAACTGTTATTCAAATGCTTTGGGTTAATATGGTTATGGATACTTTAGCAGGTATTGCCTTTTCCTATGAAGTACCTCTTTTAGAATATATGGAAGAACCACCTAAGAAACGAGATGAGAAAATACTTAATAGTTATATGATTCATGAGATAGTTTTTACTAGTATATATTCTTTCTTACTTTGTATTTTCTTTTTAAAAAGTCCATTTATTCACTCTTTCTTTAGAGAGGGAAGGAATGATATTTATTTTATGAGTGCTTTCTTTGGTTTATTTATCTTTATGATGATATTTAATAGTTTTAATGCAAGAACAAGTCGCCTTAATATATTTGCAAATCTTTTATCTAATAAAGTCTTTTTAGGAGTTATTCTTTTTATAGTAGTAGTTCAAGTTCTTCTTATATACTATGGAGGAGATTTGTTTAGAACAACATCTCTTAGTCTAAAAGAAATAGAAATAATGTTAATATGTGCTTTTTCGGTTATACCTGTAGAATTTCTTAGAAAACTTTATCTTAAAAATAAAGGTAAGCTTGGTTGCGTTTAGAGATATTTTGTATTATAATAACAATCACTGGAGGAGATTATGGAAAATTTAAAAATACTTAGTATGAATTTGGGATATGGTTTTATTCCTATTAAAGATAGAAAGAAGAAAAGAATATTAAAAGAACAAATAAGAAAAGAAAATTATGATATTATTATGTTACAAGGAAATAGTATTGATGTTAATTATGAAGATTTGGGTTATGAGGCTGTAAATGATAGTGGTAAGGTAGTTACCTTTTTTAAAGAAGAAAATTTACCTATTTGTGCTACTAAATTTTCTGGTAGGGGGACTGTTAATACTTTAGTTACTAGTTATTATTCTAGACCTTTAGCAGTTATTAATGTTAATTGTAAAGATAAAGATAATTCTTATGATGTTAGATCTTTTGATACTGTGTTAGATATGTGTAAAAAATATAGTAATCCTGATTCTGAATATTTTGTAAGAAGAATGATTGTGGCAGGAAGATTTCCTAAGGGTGTTGATACGAATGCTTTTTGTGATATGTTTGATTTAGATGATGTTTCTACTTTAGTAGGGATAGAGACACATATTAAAAATAATAAAGAAATGTTAAATCATTTGTTTATATCTAGATATTTAGAATGTAATGATATTCATAAATTAGTAGGACTTAGTGAAGTATCTAGAGTAGGAGAAGCTTATCCTATAGAAGCTTCAATAAGTTATAAGAAAGTCTTAAAATAATGAAGATAGTTATTAATGATAAAATATATAATAAAGAAAATGGTATATATTTGGGAGAAGGTAAAGAAGGAGAATGTTATAAGTTTTCTTCTTTAGTAGTTAAAGTGTTAGATAAGTTTCCAAGAAAAATATTTTTAGATGAAAATGATGTTAGGAGATTAAAAGATATAGAGACTAAGATTTTAGATCATCCTATAGAAAGTGCATATACTGTTTCTTTGGATTATGTTGGTCCCGTTAGTAAATATGTTGATAGTAGTGGTTATTATAGTTTTTTAAATATTAAGTCTATTGATTTTATTAAAATAATTGAAGATATGTGTTCTGATGTTTGTAAGTATGCTTTAAAGGGTTATATGATTGGTGATTTACAATATGAAGATAGTATTTTTGATAGTAATGGTAATTTACATTTAGTTGATTCTGGTACTTATCAGTATAAACCTAATTTAGATGTTAATTATTTAATTAATGTTAATAAAAAAGAGATAGATGATTATTTAGTAGAACAAGTTATTGATAATTTATTGATTAAAAAACATGTTAGTAAGAAAAAAAGAGAAATTATTAAAAATGAACTTAGAGAAGAAGCGATAAATTATGATAATGTTTTTGAAGTGTTAAAAGATGAAGTTAAGAATTATGAGACATTTGGTGATTATGTTGGTAGTTTGAAAAAATGAAGTTATTATTGGAGTGATTTGATGTTACAAGTAAATAATGTTAGTTTAAAATTTGATAAAAGGACTCTATTTAGTGATGTTAATTTAAAATTTACTAATGGTAATTGTTATGGAATAATAGGAGCGAATGGGGCTGGTAAAAGTACTTTTTTAAAGCTTCTTACAGGAGAGATTGATACTACTACAGGAGATATTACAATTAATAAGGGTGAAAGAATATCAATATTAAAACAAGATCATTATCAGTATGATGATATGAAAGTATTAGATGTTGTTATTATGGGTAATCTTAGACTTTATAAGATAATGAAAGAAAAAGAAGAGTTATATTCTCATACAGAGTTTAGTGA
>CALVVD010000015.1 GCA_944363745.1 uncultured Bacilli bacterium
TACAAAGGCTAGTCCTCAAAGGATTTATGTGACTGAAAGTCAATGGATATTATCCGCCAGTGCCTAGCATATTATAATAGTATCTCTAGTATTAGGATATAATGTTCCTCCTTCTTTTAACAAGTTATCTACATTTTTATTAAAAGCTTCATTAGCATACTCTTTCCCTTTTTCTCTTGGAAGATATCCATAATATATATTAACAATCGCATCTGATGTTTTACCCATTGCCGATTCAATTTGTTCCTTTGTAACGTCTCTAGTAATATCACTATGTTCTTCTTTTACAAAGCTAGTCGCTTTAAGACAACTATCAACAGTATTCCACAAAGTACCATCTAAATCAAATATTATTGCATCTATTTCTTTATTTTTCATGCTATCACTCTTTTCAAAAGTTTTATTATTTTTCTTCTTTACTCATTTCTTCTAACAACAAATAAAAACAGCATCTAAATTATAATATTTTAATTTTCTATTAACTTCTCTATGCCCTCTTTTTGAACTACCGAGAAATCCTCGGTAGTTGAATTTTTATCAAGTTCCAAATCAGCATAAATATTCTTTAAATGCAACCCTATATTATCAGAAGAACAATTATAAAGTTCAGCCATCGCTTTTTGTGTTAACCACAAGTCTCCTTCCTCGAATCTAACTTGAATACCTTGACTATGACTTTGCCTTTCAAAAATCAAAAACTAGAGCACTGCTGCTTCTAACAACTAAATTTTTCTACAAGAGTATCTCCTCCTAACTTATTATTAAATTTTACTATTCATTATTATGATATACCATCTCTTAAAATTTTTTTTAAAATTTTAAAAAAACTTCAATACTCTTAGATTTATAATTATTAAAGTAAATCTATAAGCTTAGGAACAAAAATCATTAAAGCTATAATTGCACTAGTAACACTAAGTACAAACTCTGCTGCACTTGCTGTATCTTTAGCAACTTTAGCAAGAGGATGAAACTCTTTAGTAACAAGATCAACTGTACTTTCTATCGCTGTATTTATAAGTTCAACTACTAAAGTTAAGCCAATAATTGCAATTATGATTAACCATTGTGTCATTGATATTTTTAAGAAAAAACTAAATAATAGTAAAATAATTGTACATATTAAATGAATATACATACTCTGTTCATTTTTATATGCAACTTTTAAGCCATTACAAGAATTTTTAACACTGGAAATAATTCTTTTAAATCCAAATTGTTTATTATTTCTCTCTAGTGATGCCATATTTAATCAAAACCTCCTCTTGTTTTTTAAACATAATTTCCTCTTCTTCTTTAGTTTCATGATCATAACCTAGTAGATGATAAAGACCATGAACTGCCAAAAAACATAATTCTCGCTCAATTGAATGTCCATACTCCTTCGCTTGTTCTTTTGCTTTATCTAAACAAATATAAATATCACCTAATAACCTTGTCCCATCAGGAATAACCATACTTTTCTCATCTTCTAGAGCAAAACTAATTACATCAGTTACTCTATCAATACCTCTATATTCTTTATTTAATTTATGAATATAAGCATTATCTACAATTATTATACTACAACTAGCTTTTTCTAATCTTTCAATTTCGAAAGCCTTATTAATTACTTTTTCAATTATATCACTATAAGGAAACTCTTTATCTGTCTCATTATAGATAGTAACCTCATTCACAGTTTTAATCACGTTCCTTTCTAATGCCTATAATATATCATAAAAAAAGAAGTTTTTAAAGTAATGTTATTAAACCGACTAAAAGAATAATAGACACTAAATTTAAAAACCACTCTGCTTGAAAGACTTTAGGACACATATTTCCTATCTTTAAAATAATAATATATAAATAATGTCCTAATATGCCACCAATTATATTTAATAATATATCATCAATATCAAAAACTCTACCTATCATTAACTGTGTTGTTTCAATTGTTAAAGATGCCACTGCTGTTAGTATGAATATTGGCAATAATTTTTTTTCTTTTAAAAAGTAACTTGTAAAAAATCCATATGGTAAAAACATAATGATATTACCTAAAACATTCTTTAAAAATAATCTACTACCTAAATTATATCTAAACATCTCTCTAAAAGGGATTAAATTATTACTAGAGATATTATTATTATCTTGAAAAGTAACTACTTGGAACAAACATAATATATAAATAATAAAAGATAAAGCGATAAGTTCTTTATATAAACAAAATTCTTTTTTATTTTTTATAATATCTGCAACTCTTAAAGTAATTGCAACAACAACTGAAATAATTACCATCGGTAAGCTGAAAGAAAAAACATTTCCTATAGTTTCACCAATACTAGAAAACATTACATCACCCACTTTCTAAAGCTTGTTTCTTATTTTCTTCTTCTATATTAAAATCTTTTAAAGAACTATAACTTGTAATATCTTCTTCTATTTTATAAAAGATTTCTATATCTATTCTATCAGTATTTCTTTCTTTTTTCAAAACATTTCTATCAATTACTTTAATATCTGAGCCTAATTTATTTTTTAATTTTTCTAAAGCTAGATCATAAACACTATCCAAATCATTTTCAAAATTTATATTTATTAATTCTACTTCACTTTTCTTAGTATAACTTAAACTAAGTGGTAACAAATTATGTTTCCAAATAATATTCTTTTTGCTCTTATAATTTTTATAATGATTTAACGATGTTAATTCTATATCATTATTTAAAAAATTTATTTCTAAAACATTTTTACTATTATTTGTTCTTTTTTCTTCTTTATAACTAAGTGGTAAACTTAAAGAAACTTTATACCAAACTTCTGCAAAAGCCTTCCCTTTCGCACTAACTTTACTAACAATATTATCATTATTTTTAATTAAACCACTAATTAAAACATCTCCCTTATTAACATAAGCATATTTTTTAGTAACTACTTCACCACTATCTGCCTCTATCCTTGTAATCATACCACTTTTAGATGCTATTATATTACGAGGTTCATTTTCTTTAACTTCTTCATTCTTAACTCTTTTTATAACATTAACATTATAACTAACCCCATCTTCTTCAATTTCAATCCACTCTAACAAATCTTTTTCTTTATCTAATATTTTACTTTCTATCTTTTCTTTCTCATCATAACTAACTTTAAATTTATATTTAGAAATTCCTAACTCTTTTAAATCAGTTAAAATAATATCACTTAACTCTTCATCATCTAAAACTACTTTAACATCAAAAATTATATTAGTTAATAATGTTAAAAAAAGAAATCCCAAAATTAAAGATATAATAAAAAGTTTTCTTACTTTAAAGAAATTTATAAAATAAATTAATCCTTTTCTTTTAACTATCTCTATTTTATAAGTAGTTTTAAGTTTCTTTAACTTTTCATAATCTTCTTCTAATACTTCTATAATAATATAATCTCTACTACTTTTTATCTTTCTAAAACAAATATTAAATCTAACTAAAAACATTATAAAAGTATCTATTCTTTTACCTGTAATTTTTAATATATATCTACTCATCTTTTATCTCTAAACTCTCTAAATTTCCTATTATTAATATTTCTTTATCTGCAAGTTTATTTAAAGAAAATTCTCTGCCTATTAAAGATACTTTTTTATCATTAGTTTTAATAGTTATCTTAGAACTACCTAAAGAAATAATTCTTTTGTAATTACAAATATGTATTTTATTATCATAAATATCAATATGAAATAAAGAAGGATCAAGAAAATTACGTAATTTATCACTTAACATAGCTTTCACCTAATAAAGTGTATGATATTTACAAAGAAAAAAGAAACTAAATTAATTAGTCTCTTTCTCTTCTTCTTTTACGTTCATTCTTACGAGCATTCTTAATAGCTTCTTTCTTAGCCTTTCTTCTTCTAACTCCTGGTTTATCATAAGCATCGTGTTTTTTCGCTTCAGAAGGGACACCACTTTTTGCAAGCTTTTGTTTATATCTTTTAATAGCATAATCTAGATTACCATTTTTAACTTGAACTTGTGCCATAACTACTATCCCTCCCTTCGCTTTTTTCTACAACTGATTATAACACCTTAAAGCTTGATATACAACATTTTTTTACGTTTTTTTACGAATTTAGAGCAAAGAAGTTAACATTTCTCCTAAAAATATTCCAAAATTATAGACTAAGATAACAAATAAAGTCTCTAAAATAACAAATGATATTTTTTTAAAAATACTTTTTAATCTAAGGGACAAGTATTACCACTTCCTATTCTTCTAATAGATGAACCTAACTTTCTTCCTGCTGATATTAAAATATCAATTAAATCACCAATATAGTTAATCATAGAACTAGTTAGGCTACTACTTCCTCCCTTTATATTCTTTAATTCTTTATTATTTAACCTTTTCATTATTCACCTCCACATGGTTCTGGATTAGTAATACCACTAATAACACCTACTAAGAAAGCAACTAAAGCAGATATACCTATCACTAACCCTAATGATGCTTCTCCACCTTTAATATTCTTTAATTCCTTATTTGTCAATTCTTTCATTTTTCCCTCCAACAATCAATAATCAAACTAAATAAAGTTCTTTTAGTATCTTGAATTATTATAGTCTCTATATTATTAGTAGTTTTTAATTTCTTAGAAAATTCTAAAGTAAAGATAATATTTTTATCTACTTTATTAAAGTCTTTAATTTTATAAGTATATTTATCATCATTAAAATATAAATAACTATTATCAAAAAATAAATTCTTAGAAGCTTTATCTACAATTACTTGATAAATATAATCTGTATCTTTAATAATAGAGTAAGATTTATAAGTCCATATTTTAAATCTTAAAAGATAATATAAAAATAATATAATTAAAATTAATATAAAGAATGTAAAAAAATTAAGTAAATTATTTCTATTAAAATTTCTCATAACATTTCCCCTTATCTAGATAAAAGATTCTATTAAATAAATTTTTATTTGTAAGACGATGAGAAATATAAATAACAATTTTATCTTTATAATATTTTAAAATATTTTCTAATATCTCTTTTTCTAATTTAGTATCTACATTACTAAGACATTCATCTAAAATTAAAACTTCACTAGGTTTAAACAACCCCTGTGCTAGACTTATTCTACTTCTTTCTCCTTTACTTAAATTTTCACCATTATCATAAATAACTGTATCTAAATCATAATTTTTATCGTGTAATAATTTATTGACACCAGTCATTTTTAAGAGTTGATCTAAATTAATAAATGGTTTTCTATCAAGATAAATGTTATCTTTTAAATTACCATTACTTAACATTTCATCATTTGGTATATAAGTAATTAAATTTCTAAGATCTGCTAAATTATAATGTGTTATATCTATATTACCTATTTTAATGTGATTATAATTAACTGGTAAATATCTACCTAATAGTTTTACTAAAGTACTTTTACCACTTCCAGAATTTCCATATATAAATACTTTATCTTTAGAATTTATCTTAATATTAATATTATCTAATATAAGATTATCAGTATATTTAAAAGATAAGTTTTTAATAACAATAGATAAATTATGATTAGAATAATTATAGTTTAAAGGAAGTAATACTTCTCCTTGTAAAGAGAATATATCCTCTAATCTTTCTTTTATTTTAAAACATTCTTGGTATTTAAAAACTACTAAAATTATCGCTTCTATATTTTTTAAGGCCATAAAGATAAAGCTTTCTATTAAAATAAAAGTAGCAAGACTAATTGTATTAGTAGTAATTAATAAAACACCTGTTACTCCTAAAATAAAAAGATAAGAAAATCCTTCAAAAAGATTAAGAATATTACTTATAAAGTATTTATATCTATTAACACTATAACTAGCTTCTATATTATTTCCCATTGCTTTTGAAAAACTTTTAGCCATTACTTTCTCTAAGTTTAAACCCTTAATTTTTTCATTATTATTAATTACTTGTTGAACTTTATTATCATATTTATTTTTCGTTTGATAATACCTTTCTAAATTATAGATACTTATTTTTCTTTGTAACCATATAAATATAAATAACAAAATATTACTTATAAATAAGATTATTACCATAATACTATTTAAGTAACAAAAGAAAATATAAATAAATAATAAGATGAAAATACTATTTATAATAGTTAAAAATGATGAAATAAAATACTCTGAAAAGATATCAATATCATTAAATAAAGATATAATAACTCCCCTTTCTTTAGTTTGATAATATATATTTGGAAGTGTTAATAAGTGATTAATTAGAGTCAATTTAAGATTATAACTGAATTTGGCATTTAATTTACTTATATGTAAATTAATAATGAAAGTAAGAATATTTTTTAATATTAAGAGTATTAAAAAAGTAAATAATAGAACAAGTAAATTATATAGTGACTTATTAATAATAGAATTATTTAAGATTACTTTTAAGGAAAATAGATTTAAAAGTTCTAAACAAAGAGAAAAACAAATTAAAATAATGATAACTATTATGGTTTTCTTTCTTTTTTTGATAAGATTAGTTAAAACATTTTTAATAATATTAATTTTATTAATCTTTTTTATGTTACTAGTCTTTTCAATAAAAAGATAATTATGGGTGGTGATATTGTTAAATTCCTCTAAAGTCAACTCTTTAATTCCAATACTAGGATCTTTAATAATTATTTTTTTAGGAGTTATCTTTATAATTATTACATAATGAAATCCACCATCATTAAGTTTTAGATGAGCAATAAAAGGGGTATTTTTATTATTTACAGTTGTAATAATACCATTAACTCCATAACTATTAAATCCCAAATTTCTAGCTGCCATCATAAGTCCATACATACTACTACCTTCTTTAGTAGTGTAACTAATTTTTTCTAAATAACTTCTTGTTACATTACACTTATAATACTTTAATATTGATAATAATGAACTTACTCCACAGTCATAATTACTTTGCTGAAATTCTAATTTTAATCTTTTTATTATTAACACCTCCTACTATAATAATTAACAATAACTTTTTTTTTGCTCTAAAAATTATTTTATTTATCAGTTATCTTGACAAATCTCTTTATATTTCAATGACTGTAATAAAATAAGGTTAAGGTGGTAAAGATGCAGTTTGGGAAAATTAGAGATTTAAGAGAAGATCATGATTTAAAACAATATCAAGTTGCTAAATTTCTAGGTGTTAAAAGAACCACTTATGCAATGTGGGAATTAGGCGATGTCAACTTTCCAATTGAAAAAGTAGTTAAACTAGCCAAGTTTTTCCATACTAATGTTGAATATATGCTAGAATTAACTCCAGATAAAAGAGAATTTATTTATGATAAAGATATAACAAAAGAATTTATTGGACAACAGTTAAAAAGATATCGCTTAAAATTAAAGAAAACACAAAAAGAATTTGCAGATGTTTTAAATATTAGACAATCAAGTTATTCATATTATGAAGATGGTAAGACAAGAATACCAACAAACAAGTTAGTTATTCTTACTAAGAAATACCATATTCCATTAAATTTAATTTGTGGTGGTAAGAGAAAAGAAAATATAACTATAAAAATGTAAAAAAAGCATTGACATTTATCAATTCTTTTCATATAATTATAACTGTCAATATTAATTAAACGACATTTTTCGGAAGTATTTTAATAGTAGAACCTCAGCCTTCCAAGCTGACTACGGGAGTTCGATTCTCCTCATCCGCTCCAATTGATAACTAAAAGAGCTTAGCTATGTACTAAGTTCTTTTTTATTATCTCCCGTAGTCAGTTTGGAAGAAAAATACTTTCTATTCCTATAAAAAGTTTCTACAATACCTTAGGTAGTTTAAATAGAACAATTACACTATCTAAAGTATTGTAGAAAATCTTACCAAAAATAATAAAGCATTTAATTTAAGAGTTGAATATTTAAATAATATCATTAAAGAAAAAGATGACTTTGAGAAATAACCCCATTGCCATCTTTTATTTGTTTATTTTAACTAATTTACGTGAAATTGTTTCATCAACTGGTGGCACATAATCAACTAAATAGAATCCATATAAATGACCATATTTTTTCATTACTTCTTGTACTCTACTTAGCTTTCCAGTTTTATCAAATAATATTTTAGATTCTACAAGTTGTTCAACTCTATGAACTTCACTAGGATTAATAGCAGTTGTCGAATATCTATTCTCATAGTCATAATCAAATGCAACATTAACACCTGTCTTATTATTTTTGGCAATTTTATAATTTAATTTTTCCATTAATCTGTCATAAGTATAATAATCTGCTCTTGATTCTAATAAAACTACTATATTTAATGTTCCTTTACTATACTTTGAATCTTGATAATTTGTTAAATAAACAGCATCTATATTATCATCTTTGTATAACTCTTTAATAGTATCAGTCAATTTTTCTGATAAAAATGAATGCTCATCATCTGTAAGATTTATTCTTTCTCTTACTACTTTGTCTAAATATAGTAAATTATTTGCTCTAGCAATTTTTAATATATTCGCAAATTCTGGAAATTGATTATCACTTGCATATATATTTTTATCCCATTCATACCATATATCAAATGCATCTTTTGCACCATCTTTTACCATTTGTTGAACTCTTGAACTATTAAAAACAACATTATTTTTTTGATCATCTAATGAGTGATGCATTCCTTTATCTTGATAAATCTTTGCTTGTAAATCGGCTTCAATTTTATCGCAATAATGTGAATATTTAGCTTCTGGTGTTCCTTGCTCATCAAACTCAAATAATAAAGTTAGTAAACTATCTTTTTCTTTTAAATTACCTAATGCATCTCTCATAGCGTGATGTTCAATTTCTTTTTTCTTCTCTGGTGTTATTCCATCAAATGGTGTAATATCACCAATTAATGTTTCTCCAGTTTCGTGTATAGTTAGTATTTTTAACACTTTATCAATATCTAAATTATATTCAAATTCAGAATTAAACACCATTGCCAAACTTAAAGTTCCAATTATATGTTCAGATATTGTTTCAATTCTATTAGACTTAATATTCCAATGTTTACTGTCCCAACCAGTTCTTACTTTATTTTTCAATCTAAAGTTAAGATAATAAAATTTAAAGATTTCTTCACATTCAGAAGGTTGTTTACTACATAGTGAAGATATAATTGTATTTCCTTCTTTAATTAATTCTGATGGCGAAATATTATTTTCTTTATCTTTAATTAATTTAGTTAATAAAAGGTCTAGCATTTTATATTTGAATACTAATTTACCATCTTCAGTACTTATATCTCTTGATTCTAATATTTCACTAGCATATTGCTTTCCTAACCTTAAACTTTCAAAATCATAATTAGGATACAAAATACTAAATTCAGAAAGAAGTAACATCCTATATATTTTTGCTAAATTATTTGTTTCCTTAAATTCAGAATCAATAGCAGTTGCTAATATCATACTGCCAAATAAGTGATCAGCTACACTATAATTATTTAGTTCATCAATAATTTTATTTTTTAACTCATTTGAACAAACATAAAAGTCTAATGATTTTCTTATTTCTTCTAATTTTTCCATATTATCCCCCACAAATAAGTAATTAGGTAATATTATAGCACATATTTATGTTATTTTTACAAAAAAACATAAATTTACTTAATTATAATAAGATTTATTGTCTAAATATTTTTAGTGATTAGTTTTTTATCAAATTTTACTAGTAAGAGTTTCAAATAGCCTTTGTTATTGGCTCTAATTGATAACAAAAAGAGTTTAGCTATGTACTAAGTTCTTTTTTATTATATTCCGTAGTAAACTTGGAAAAAAGATACTTTTTCTGCCTATAAAAAGCCATTACTTCTATAATATTATCAGATATATTATACCATTTTACTTGAACTTGATTTCTACAAGTTTCATATTTAGGATTATAATTAAGATTACGTGTCATAGGTTGTAATGTTAACAAAGATACGTGTAATGATGATATCTCATCTTTTAAATGCTTTCTCATAATATAGTAAACTTCTTCTTTAGTTATAAAGATAAAGTCTTCAACAACACCATATATAATAGCATCCACTTCATATTCAGACTTATTTCCTTGTAAAACAAAACGATTAACAAAAGCATTAATATATTTTTCATCATTAAAAACCTTATTAATTTCATCAATATCTTTTTGATATTTTTCTCGGTAAAGAGAACTAGATATTCGTGTTTTACCAGTACCATTTATTGTTCCATCAGCATATTGATAATACAAGAATTTTTTTATTATATCTTCACTAATACCAAGTTTTCTAAAAAACGAAACCAAAGTACCAATTGACTCAACATGAACGGAATTCTTAACACCCTTCTTGATACTAATACCTCTAACATAACCATTAATCTTAATATAAATATCTGCTTTTCTTTTAGATTTATTAACCCAACACTCTATATAGTCTTTATAATCAAGATAACCATACAATTTATTTAATAATTCTAAAAAATTAGGATAGACTCTCCCAACCTGCTTTCCATTGAGATAAGTTGCAAACTCTTCTTCATTTTCATACCCAGTATTTTTTTTATTAAAAAGCATTAATACCTCCTTTTACTAATATTATTGCAATAAAAAGATATTTTTACACTTTTATAAAAAAATGAGACAAAAAATAATTTTGTTGTCTCTATAATATTAGCTTTACACCAATTCTCTAAAAAACATATGAAAAAGATGGCTACCAAGAGCCACCTCCTCCACCTCCAGATCCTCCACCACTGCTTCCTCCTCCAGAAGAAGAACCACCTGATGAAGATGATGAAGAACTAGAAGCCATAACAGATTGTGCCGATGTCATTGTAGAACCAATAAATGTACCAAATGCTACAACACTAAAAGCATCATGTCCATCATACCAAGATGGCGCTTGCATATTTATTGTCTCAAACTTTTTAATCCATTTATCAGATACTCCTAAGACATAAGTAAATGGTAAAATATCATAAAAGTAAGTTGGATTAGAGTTAACCATCACTTCTAATTTATCTTTTTCAGCAGTCTCTAAGAAGTTTTTAAAGCCTCTTATTTTACCTAAGATTTCATTACCATATGGAGTTCTTTTTGGCATGTATTTAAAGCATAATATCATTCCTATTAAACATAATACACCAACTATAACCCCAATTAAATAAATAGGCTCACTAGTAACTGCATCCTTAATAGGCAAAGCACTAAAGAAAACAGAAGAATGAAAAATAGTAAATCCTAACCAAACTATCCTAAATAATAAAGGAACTTTTGAATAAAACCCTACTGCATAAAAAGGGAAATAAAATAAACATAAGAACAAAGTTAGGGCAACTTCACTTGGTCCAGCATATTCAAGAGTAGGAATTACAACAATAGTAAGTAATGATATAAGTATTAGTATAACAACTATTATCGACTTCCTAGAAGCTTTCTTCTCAAATATTTTATTTTTATTTTCTTTAGCATTTATATTATCTAATATTTTATTAGTCGTAACATAAAACTTATCATACAACTCATCTTTAGTAACTTCATCTCTTACTGCTGTATCTTTAAATAATCCCCCTAAGAACAATCTCTCATTAGCATCATTACCATCATAATCTTTAAGTTTAGTTATCTTAAAGCCATCTGCTTTAGAAAATAAAGACTCATCAGTATTATCAGATATCTTAATATATCCCTTATTCGCTAAATATATTAACAAAGAAACTACATCTTTACTATTCGCTTTACCTTTATATAAGAATCCCACTTCTAAACTATTAAATCCTTCAGGAGGATAAAACTCTACTGTCTCTACTACTCTATTATCACGTCCAAAGATAAACCATAATAAGAAAGATATTATTAAAGCTGCTATCGGTATAATAAACATTAAATAAATATTAGAATTTACTGCAAGTCCTGCATCCACAAAATATCCTTCAGGAAGTTCACATCTAACAGTCAAAGCCTCGCCTTTATTTAAAACTCCATCATAACTTCCTGATATTGTATTACCATTAACAGTATAATTAATACCATTATTATTAGTAGAACCTACTTCTCCTTTTGAAAAACCTAACTTACTAGCATCAAACTCTTTAGGCATCATTATATTAAAAGTTAAATTACCTATTACTGTATCCCACTCACTACCTATAATATTGTAATATAACTCATCATAATCCTTAATAGGATCTTTCCCTAAATTATAAGTGTATTTAATTGTATATGTTTTTTCCCCAGTCAAGGTGCTACTAGCAGAACCTATCTGTATTTTATAATTACCATTTTCTCTCGATACCGAATATTCATCACTTACACTTAAATTAGTAACCTGAGTTCTATTAGTAGAAGTACTACCATCAAGTCTTACTATTTT
>CALVVD010000016.1 GCA_944363745.1 uncultured Bacilli bacterium
GATGGATCTTCAGGAAGTCTTCTTTGATAGTATTTACGCATAATTTGTCCTTCACTACCTATTTCTTCCAAGATAGACTGTGCTAAAGTAGAATTATTACGTAAAGCATAAATAACTTCAGCCCCTTCTCCACCTCCAGCATTTATATGATTAGATATAAGTATAGCATTAGGACTACCTCCAAAAGCTTCATTAGCACGTCTAAGTCTTTCTGTTCTACTAATATTCTCATCATAATCTCTAGTTAAAACAACAGGTATACCTAACTCTTTTAATCTATCAGCCATGTATAAAGAAGCTTCTAATGTAAAATCTTTCTCTTGTAAACCACCACTTACAGCACCTGGATCAGCACCCCCGTGTGAAGGAAGCAGAAAGTCCCAAATATTAAATATTATTCTAAAATTCAAAGTTCCATTCTATTTCAATATCTCTTGATTTAGTTTCTTTATCATAAACTCCTATATAAACCTTATCAATAAATTCATCTACTATTACTTTATTTAACTTACTTATATGTTTATATTTCTTTAAAATATCTTTTGCTTGTTTCTTATTATCAAGTCTCTGCTTTAAAGATTCTATTTCTTCATCTATTATAGAAACTCTTCTATTCATCTCTTCTATTTCTTTAGTATAATCACTTGATAACATCTTAAACATATCTTCAGTTATTACAAAATTAGCTTTATCTTCATAAAGTTTTCTATAATACGTTTTCTCTTCTTCTATTTTCCTATTAAGTAAAACCTTTTCTTGTTCTAGTATCTGAATTTCTTCATCATTTGTATTTTTAGATTCTCTGATGTTATATTCATTTTCTAGCTTTTCTTTATCATAATAGTTATCTAGTAAATCATTAATAGCATTTAATAAAACTTCTTCTAACTCATCTAACCTTATCGCTTTATTATTACAACAATTATGAAATCTTCTAACACCCTTACATTGTAAATATGCTCTTTTACCATCCTTTACATTATAAACATTTCTCATAAATACCTTTTTACAGTTAAGACAATACACTTTTTTACTTAAGAAATGTATTTCACCTGATTTAATAGGGCATTCATGACTAGCAAGTCTTTTCTGTACCTTTTCCCAAGTATCTTTAGAAATAATAGACTCATGAGCATTTTCTATTCTACACCAATCTTTTTTAGGTACAGTTTTAAACTTATGAACTTTATATCCTAAAGATGTTTTTTTACCCTGTACTAAATTACCAATATATACTTCATTCCTAAGAATTTTTGCAATTGTATCATTAGTCCAACGCACACTATCATAATCGCAAGTTCCAGATACATACTTACTTCCATTTTGCTTTTTATATAAAGCTGGTGTTAAGACGTTAGCATTATTTAAATATTCGCTTATCTTATAATACCCATAACCATTCTCATACATTTTAAAAATATCTTTCACAACTTTACTAGCGACAGGATCAATAACTAACTTATGTTTATCTTCACTACTTCTCATATAACCATAAGGTGCAAAACTACCCATAAATAAGCCATCTTCTCTTTTATTCTTTAATGATTTCTTAATATTTTGTGATAAGTCATCTAAATACCATTCATTTATTAGCCCATTAATTTGTCTTGATTTCTTATTAGATTCAATATTAGTATCAGCATTATCCACAATACTAACAAATCTAACATTCCATAGGGTGAACTTATTATGTAAGTATTTTTCTATTATCTCCATGTCTCTTGAAAACCTAGATTGTGTTTTACATAAAACTAAATTAATTCTACCACTTTCACAATCTTTAATTAATCGTTCAAATTCAGGTCTATAAGTACCTGCCCCAGAGAAATCATCATCAGAATAAATATCTACAACATCCCAGCCTTGCTTAAGAGCATATTTAATACACATACTCCTTTGATTTACAATACTATCACTATCATCATTCTTATTAGCTTTAAACCTATCTTCATCAGATAATCTACAATATACACCTACCTTTTCTATCATAGCCATTCCTCCAATTTCTTTAAAGAATGACTACAAACACTTTTAAATACAAACACATTATAACTCATTTTAAACTCTATTTAAACTAGAAGTATTATTGTTTTCTAAAATAAGTATAATATTTAACCATTTTTTATTAAATATATCTTTCAATTCTTCATTCGTTTTAGTATCACATTTAAACCTATATTTTACATTATATTTTACCTCCATTTATCTAACCCCCTTTTATTATTAATTATAAAATATGCCTCCTCATTAAATCATCTCTCTTTCTATAAATCTTTTAATAGTTCATTCATTTCTTCTATTTCTTCTTTAGTTGCACTAAGACTATTACACATTTCTTTCTGTTCTAACCAAACAGGAATAATTTCTTTATTTTTATATTTATTATTATTTTTCTTATAATTATTATTTATTTTATGATAGCAATTACTTTCTATAGATACATCGTAAGTTTCTGCTACTCTATTAGAAGTTTTTGTTGGTATCTTTTCCTTATTTAGATATATTTTTCTTCTTCCATTATCAGTTCTAACAAATATATACTCCTCTAATTTCAATTTAGATAAAGCAAGAGTTACTGTTCTAACTGATATATTTAGGTTATCTGCAAAATACTTATTACTAGCAAAACAATAGTTATTTTTTAAGGTAAGTGACACGATAAGCCCCATAAGTAATTTTTCTGTACTTGATAAGTTCTTATCACTTAATACTATTCTAGGAGTTATGCTAAAAGTACAATCTAATTGCATAGTTTCCCTTTCTTAATATAGGGACTTTCTTTAACCATTATTATTTATTCTATATCTCTTATAGAAAAGGTACTAACATAAGCCTCTAATCTTACTGTGCCTCTTAACTAACGTCTTTAGACCCTTTAGTTAAGTTTTACGGTGTACATACCGTTATCATACTCTTGATATACTAGATATTTTCCCTGTTCTAGTTTTTCAAGATTTTTTCTCAAACCCTTATTAGTAATTCTAACAGTCTGTTGTATCTCGCCTACATTTATATCTGTAAAGTATCTATTATACCCTTTAGAATAAATATAAGTATAAATGTACTTAGCTTCTTTTGGAATAGATTTATCTTTCCAAATCGCTTGTACTACTCTAAACTGACTCTTAATCATTCATATGTTTCCTCCTTTCTTTGATGAGTTTTACATCAATTCGCTAATACTATAACATTAAGTATTGAGTTTGTCAACACTATAATTACTATTTTGTTGATTTTTACATCATAATATGTTATAATTTCTTTATCAAGAAAAAAGAGGTGTAATTTAATGACGAAGAAAAACACTACTGAACTAGGTAAATATATAAGTGAAGCTAGAGAAAAAGTTGGTATTTCTCAAAGAGAACTTGCCCGTAGATCTAATATGGACTGTGCTGAAGTATCACGTATTGAATCTGGGAAAAGAAAAAAACCTAACATTTTATATTTAAAAGGAATCTCTGAAACATTAGGATTAAGTTTAGTAAAATTAATGAAATTAGCTGGTTATAATGATGTAGAAATAAATTGGGGAAAAGATTTTAGTGATAGACGTTCTACTGCTGACTATCAAGCCCAAATAAAATCTTATGAAAAGTTTTATTTTGATGTTTTAGATGATATAGAACAAAGGCGTAAAAACGACTTTGCTTGTAAAGGAATAATAACTAATTTAATAGGCAAAATAGAAAATAAAGGACTTCCTAATGATGAAATATTAGAAAGCCTAAATGAAATATTAACAACAATAAAACCTAACTTAGAAAAATTTGATAAAGCAAAATATCCTAAATTTGATAGAGGTGTATTTCCTAAAATGGAAATTAATACCAATACTAAATTAAATACACTTGTAGGAAAATTTACAGATAAAGAAAAATAACCTTTTTGCTTTTTAACAATAAGGTTATTTTTATACAACAATATTATATTGTAACGCTTTATAACTTGTTGCTAATTAGGGTTTCAAAAGGGAACTCCCTTTGCCACATTCGATATTGGCTCTGCCAATATCGTAGTGGGTTACTAACTTGTCTAAAAGTTAGTTACTAAAACTCAATACTATTATTAAAGATAAACTTTATATATATATATATATATATATATTAATTATTCACTCATTGGCTTCTCAAGAAAAATTATTTCTTTTTTATTTAAATCGACTCTAATTTTTTGACCAAATGGAAATATACACATAGGAGCAGTATGTCCTATATTAACATTATATAAAATAGGTAATTCAGGTCTATTTGCTTCGCCACCTATAACATTTTTATATACTTCTTTATATTCCTCATAATATTTTTCATTTTGTGGTTTTCCTATAATAATACCATTTATTTTATCAATAATTCCTTGAGCAATTAAATTTCTTAAATAATATTCAATATAATCAGGTGGCACTTCATCTTCACTAGTTTCTAAAAACAAAATCTTATTCTCCCATTCATTTATAGTTGGCCAAATTTTCGTACCAATAAACATTGGAAAAACATCAATACATCCACCTAATAACTCGCCTTCAAAATTACCTTTACCCTGCAAAACTTCATATCCATGTTTTTCATGATACATTTCTCTTTTCTGCGAGTCATATGCTTCATTACTCCAATCTAAAAACTCACTTGTCCATTTTGGGCTTGATGTTATTGCAATATTTTCCGAATTTCTAAAAAGAACTTCATCAACATATTTTTTTGTATAATCATGCATCTCATAATTTTCAGCAAATTCACACATAACAGATGGGCCATAATATGATGTGACACCTGCTTTATACATCATAAAATGATTTACTGTAGTATCAGAATATCCCATAAAAACTTTAGGGTTATTCTTAATCACATCAAAATCTATATATGGCAATAGTCTTATTGTATCAGCACCACCAATATTACATATAATTCCTTTAATATTTTTATCTTTTAAAGCATCCATAAAATCCTTTGCTCTTGCTTCTGGATGTTTTGATAAATACTCACTTCCTTTTAAGGCATTTGGCATAGTAACAGTCTTAACTCCAAAAACTTCTTCAAGTCTCTTTTTTCCCTGTTCGTATCTATGTCTAAATTCTTTATCTCCAGCTGTTCCACTTGAAAGACTAACAATAGCTACTGTATCTCCTCTTTTTAATTTTTTTGGTTTAATCATATTTTTCCCTTTCTAACTTGTTTTTGAAAACATTAAATCAACATATTAGTTATAATTAACCATCAACAATATCTTTCTTAAAATTAGCAAAATTATGATATTCAAAATTTCCACCTTTAAATATCATATATTTTTTATTTCCTATAATACTCATTTTATTATTTTCTACCAATATAACATCTTCTTCGGGTAAATATATTACTTTCTCTTTAATTGAAAAATTTTGCAAATGCTTTTTATTTTTCTTTAAATTTTTATTCTTCAAATGACATAAAATAGAATAATTATTTAATAAATTAAATCCTTTAGTATCTTTCAATCCAACAGTATTTCCATCATCTAACAAACAAGTATTTATATCTTTACCAAAAATAATCGCACCAGCACTACCACCAAATACAATACCATTATTTTTTAAATAGTTTTCTATTTTCTCAAAATTATTATTCTGTTTCAATTCATAGAGCAATTTATATGTATTGCCTCCTCCTATAAATATGGCACTATAATTATATAAATTTTTCATAGATAATTCTTCTGAGGATTTAACCATTTCAAAATTAGATAAGTCCATATGTTTAATCTCTTCTTTAAACCAATTATAGCAACTATTATATCTAGACTCATCCATAGCAAGAGGAACATATAAAATTGGTTTAGACTTATCTAAATTATTAGAGAAACTCAATAGTGCATATATTATTTGTTTAGAAGAACCTCCTCCACATAAATATAATTTCACAGAACCCCTCCTATCTTATTATTTTCTTTACTTTTTCTGCTTCAACACCAGCCGATAATAACCTTTTCTTCAATTCTTCCCTAGATACATTAATATTTATACCAGATAAGTTATTATAACCATATTCTATTAATTTATTAATAATTAATCTATTGCAATTCCTAGTATATTCATTAATTATTACTCCTACATCTATATCTTTATCCATTTCCTGCCAATCTTTCCAATATCTAATAGATTCCATTAAATACTGCTTTTCCAAATTAGAAAATTCATTTCCATCTAAAACATTAGCTAACTTCTTAGAAAACTGTCTCGCTCGATAACCGGAGTTTTTATTTGAAGGTTTAACACTATTTACAGCAAGTAAAGAAAGGACAGATAAATATGCCTTAACCATTGGAGATAATGATGAACTATCACTATATAAATCATAATACGAACCATGATTAACACACCATCTTATTCTTTCCAAACCAAAACCAACATCACTCATAGTATCAATACCAATTTTTTTACCATTCATTGTTATGCTAGTAAAAAAAGTAGTATCACCTAATTCAATATTATTATAATAATAGAATGTTTTTCTTCCTAAAACTTCTAAATCACCCCAAATGCGTTCATACTCTTTGCTTCTTGAAGAAATATTTAAAGGATGCATACCTAATTTATAAAAAAGTTCTAACCAATCTTTAACTAAATCATTATGTTCTTTCTCAGATATATTAAAACCAGCTGATGTAGAATTTATAAAAGCTACTGAAGATCCTTCGGAAATTGAGTTTACAAATTGTGTCCTTATAACAGGCTGTGATAAATATATTTTTTTACTAGCATTATCATTTAATTTCGAATTTCTATAATCAGAAAGTATCGGTTGAATACCGGCTGTAATAAATATAGTATCATTATTGTTTACAATTTGATAAGGTCTTACACAATTATAACCTCTTTCCAAAAAAAATTTTTTCAAATCATTTGCTATCAACAATCTTATTTTCATTAATAAATCACTTCTTTCAATAACTATTAACTTTCAACTTGCCATTAATTAAATCTTCTGTGATTTTGTTATGATTATTTATCACTTCTTTAACTAAAACATCAATTTGTTTTTTTATTTCAAGAGATACATCTTCATTTAACTCCACACTAATATTCCAAGGCTCAAGAATAGAATCTCCCATTTTAGATGTACAAAACACAACATTCTCGATATTATAAATTTCAAATATTTTTTCACTTATAACATCACCTATAGCTGTAAAAAGTTTCCCAGTATGATAAACAGGATTTTTTCCACATGGAGCTTCCATACTAAAATTTCTACTAAATGGAATAACCCCTCTAGAGCGATTGCCACGACCAACTGCTCCTTCATCACCACTTTCGACTGCACTTCCTATAGCAGTAAGGTATAAATCATTTTTTTCATAGTTATCACGTGTATTTAAAAAAATAGTGATTTCATTATTTTTAAATTCTCGTCTTGCAATTTCTTCAATATCAGATTTTATCTTCACAATCTTATTTTTATAATCATCCAAATTCACCACATATAAAGAAATTAAAGGTACACAACATGTAATTTCTATTTTTTGTTCTTTTCTAATTCCCATTACTTTAATATCAGTTCCAACCCAAGGAAACTTAGATTTATACTCCTGTGAATTTAGTTCATGCTCAATATTTAAAACAGTCCTTTCTAATTTACTCATTGGATAATAACTTACAGTAGTAGATGTATCATTGCATCTTAAAAAATTATTATGTCTTAAAATGTCTTCTTCATCAAGAGCTTCATAAAAACTTTTTCTTTCATTTTTGGTTGTTTCATCATCATTATAAACTACTCCAGGTCCTTCATTATGATGTGTATTATCAATTATTGATAAAAAATTATCAACATCTAGCAACGGAAAAAGCTCTTTAAAATAACTTTTAACTGTATTTTCTACAATAGACATATAATCTATTTTTTCTTCCTTATATCGATTAGTAAATCTTCCATTTATTAATACCTTTATAGGTTCAATCATCCCGCTTTTTCCAAAACGAACTTTTGACCCACCACCCAAAATAGACAATTTATCTATCATGTGTCGCAAAATCACACCATATTTTTCCATACAATATTTTGAATAATTTGATGATATTTTTTCTGCTAATGTATCACAAATATTATCAGGATGACCCTTTCCTTTAGTTTCTACAACCTCAAATTGAATGTCATTTATTTTTTCTTTTTTATTTATATAAATATATGTATTCATTTTTCCTCCTATCATATAAACATAATTATTTTATTACAAATATTATACTATTATTTTCTTCTAAACTCGTTTATTTTCCTTTTAGCCTTAGTAGTTTTTACTTTATCTAACCACTCTTCTCTAGGACCATAAGATAAAATATCTGTAATAATTCTTACTCTATCTTTATTATGTAATACATAATCTGCCTCAACTGGTTTATCATTAACAATAGCAGATACCATTGTATTTCCAATATTAGAATGAATCTTATATGCAAAATCTATTGCTGTTGAGCCCTTAGGCAATTCTACAATTTCACCCTTAGGAGTATATACATAAACTTTATCTGTAAATAGCTCTCTTTTTACTTGACTAACAAATTCCTGATTATCTGCAAAAACACTATTTATTTCAACTAATAATTTAAAGAATTGATATTTATCCTTTAAATCAGCTTGCATTACATTTCTAGCTTGTCCTTTATTTATATCCCAATAAGCAGTTAGTCCAAATGATGCAACCTTATCCATATCAAATGTTCTAATTTGTGTTTGCACTAATCTATCATCTTCACCAAAGACTGTCGTATGAAGTGACCGATACATATTCGTTTTAGGATTATACATATAGTCTTTAAATTTATCATTTATTGGATGATATTGTGAATGAATTAAGCCAAGAGTTTGATAACAATTAGCAATAGTATCTACCATTATTTTAAGAGATAATAAATCATGTATATCTGATAATTTATGTCCTTGTTCCATTCTCTTATAGATTCCATAAATATTTTTAGTTCTTACTTTTATTTCATGAGGTATATCTTTATCATTTAATATTCCATTTATAGTTTGCAACATTTCTTCTAAACAGTGCTTACTATCATCTTCTATCCTTAATTTAATATCTTCGATTCGCTTATATTTATCAGGATAAAGATACTGTAATGATAAATCTTCAAGTTCACTTTTAATACGATAAGCACCTATATAGTAAGCAAGTGGAACAAAAATATCCATAGTTTCCATAGCATTTTCTTTTTGCTTAAATTCTGACTTAAAGCCTAATGTTCTCATATTATGAAGTCTATCTGCGAGCTTTATAATAATAATTCTTACATCTTCAGTAATACTTGTAATTATCTTTCTTGTATTAGCAAGATTTTGATCTTGTTTTGATGAGAAATTCATTTTACTAATCTTTGTTACTCCATCTACTAGATTAGCAATATCTTTATTAAAGATACTAGCAATATCTTCTTTAGTAATACTTGTATCTTCCAAAGTATCATGCAAAAGTCCTGCACAAACTGTATCTCTATCAGCATGCATATCAGCAAGAATATAAGCAACATTCAATGGATGAGTAATATATTCTTCTCCACTCTGACGTTTTTGTCCTTTATGCAATTCTTCAGCATAATTATATGCCTTTCTAATTATTTCAATTTCTTCATTATTATACTCGACAATTTTTGCAAGTAAATCATTAATAGTTAAATTATTCATATAACACCTCCTATAAAAGAAAAAGGCACCGAGTCGATAAATCGCCCAGTGTCAACATCATTTTAAAGATAAAGAACATGAAAGCATGATTAAAGAAAATACTGTAATCATTATAATAGATTTAATATTGTATTTTCCTTTAAAAATCACACTCATAACTCCACCTCTTCAAATATTAGTAATTAATTTATCACTAATATTTAGGGTTGTCAACATATTTTTACAAATAGTTACCTAATAAAATCATCTAATTTTTTATCTAAAATAATAGATAATTTAACTAGTTTTTCCAAAGGTATCATCCTAGTACTATCATTCTCGCTTTCAAATCTCTTATAATGATTATGATTATAATCTAAAAGTGCTGAAATATTTTCAGTAGAATATGGATTAATAGATGTATTTAAGTTTTGTTTCTTAAACTCATTATATTTTTCTAAACGAAACTTCTTAATATTTCTACAAATATTAACATACATTTCTTCTTTATTTACATTTTGTAATAAATCTTGTAACTCTTGAAAACTATGAATAGCCATTTTACCACCCTCTCATTTAATTATGACATTTTAGAGTTTTTAAAATAGCCACATATTCACGCAATTAATGTATTGAAAAGTAAATAATTAATGATATAATTAAAGTGGCACAAAAAAAGAATATATAACATATTCTTATCGTCTTGGAATACGATGATTAACAACTGGAGTTCTTTCTGCAAATAATTGTTCTAAGGATACTCCAAGAGTATCAGCAATGTGTCCAATATAATCTATTCTCGTATTACGTTTAGCATTTTCTATATTAGAAACATAAGTAGGAGTAGTCCCAAGTTCATCTGCAAAATCTTCTTGAGACCAATTCTTTTTAAGTCTAAAATAAACTATATTATTCGCTAATATTTTGCGAGCTTGATTTTCATAATGTTTACTCTTAATAACCATCACATCTTTTCTTTTTAACTTACTAACATTGTAATAAGTTTATATTCTTTAAACCATACTAACTATGTAGTAAGTTATAATTGCATATTAATAAAAAAGAAAAGTGATAAATGACGAATAGTGCCAAGAAAGTAGGAAAAGAAAGGAAAGATATGCAAAAAAATAATGAGTTAAATGACTATATATCAACTATTACAAATAACTTTAATAATACCATCTTAAAAATTAAAGATATTAAATATCATTATTACTTAGATAAATTACTTACTACTGAATTTAATAATTTAAAAGAAAAAGATAAAGAGTTAATTTTAGAAGAACTAATTAACTATTATCTAACAGAAATTAAAAATCTTAAATCTCAAATTTCTTTAAAAGAAATATCAAAACAGGTTAATGATATAATTGACTTTTTCAATTTTCATAAAGACGATTTAAAAGATAACATAGACTATTGTTCTATTATTGAAGAAGCAGAAGATATCGCAAGTGATCTATATTCAAAAGTAACTAATGTTAATGATAGGAATATAGAATTGCCTATAAAAATTACATTTTTAAAATCCTACTGCATCAGTAGTAATATAAAAGATAATGATATTATAAGAGTACTTACATGGATAGTTCTAAAACTATCTGTTATATACCACTGTTTGCCCAAACAGACAATTAATTGTAGTAGATAAAATTAATATACATCCTACTTTCTATAACTAGCATCTATAAAAGTATGCTAGTTTTATTATAAACTTAATTCATCATCGTTAGATATATCATGGTCGTCATTATAATTTATACTTACATAATAAAATAGTTCATCTTCTTTACTAGTATTATTAGCAATATCATAAACATCATCTTGATTAAAGTCATTATTATCATAATAGTCTTTTATTTCGCTTGTAACAGTCTCTTTTGTAACTTCATTACCAATTTGTAATAACTTTCTAAAAAATGTCTTTATCGCCTTCAAAATAGCATTAATATAATCTCTTAACTTATTATTCTCTATTATAAGGTTATTATTTCTAGTTTTAAGAGACTTTATTTCTCTTTGATATTTTTTGTTTTCTTTATCTAAAGAATTATAACTATTTACATAACTATCAATATCATTAAATACTTGCTCTATTTTAGGCTGTAACTCTTTAACCTTTTTAGTTTCCATAATAACCATATTCATAGTATCAAAAGTATCTTTTTCAACAACAATATGTTTCTTATCAAAAGGAATAGTTTTAGTAGTTTTCATTTGTTCTTCTAACTTATTCATAGCCTTATCTAATCTTTCATTTCTAGTATTTAAGTTCTGTTCTAATTTTTTATTAATATTCTTATATTCTTTAATCTTAATGTGCTTTCTATCACTACCTTTAATACCACGTTCCAAATCATAACCTTTATCTATTAATCTTTTATGATATTTATCTTGTAATTCTGATAAATGAATATTATCTTTAATATATTGTTTCTTAGATATAGTATATCTTTCTGTTTAAATCACTATTTGCACAGTCCGGCTAAGTAATGTATAATTATATTACAATTGTAC
>CALVVD010000017.1 GCA_944363745.1 uncultured Bacilli bacterium
ATGTATATTAATCAAATTTCTCTTTATAAAAAATATCAAAATAATAATTTAGGGAAATTATTTTATAATTATCTAGTCGATGCCTATAATGAGAATATTTATGCTCATGTTGATATAACTAATAGAAATTCTATGAAATTTCATTGTAGTTTAGGATTTTATCCTATATCTGTCGAAGTAGATGAAAACTTTTATGGGGCAAAAAATTATACAAGTTTGCTTTTAGTAAAAGAAGTAAGGAAGTGATGAGTAATGGCTAAAAAATCTGAAACTAAAGAAGTATTAGAACGTATTTGGGATTATACTCTTGAAGATATAATGGGAGAGCGTTTTGGAAGTTACTCTAAATACATCATTCAAGAGCGTGCTATTCCTGATGCTAGAGATGGATTAAAACCTGTACAAAGAAGAATTCTTTATTCTATGTATAAAGAGAAAAATACATATGATAAAGGATATCGTAAAAGTGCTAAGACGGTTGGAGACGTTATAGGTAATTACCATCCTCATGGTGATTCATCTATTTATGATGCCATGGTTCGTATGAGTCAGTCTTGGAAGACTAGACTTCCTTATATTGATATGCATGGTAATAATGGTTCTATCGATGGAGATAGTCCCGCTGCCTATCGTTATACAGAAGCAAGGCTTTCTAAAATTGCTAATGAAATGTTACGTGATATTAATAAAGATACCGTAGAAATGGCTCCTAACTTTGATGATACAACCCTTGAACCTACTGTACTTCCTGCAAGATTTCCTGCTTTATTAGTATATGGTGCCATGGGTATATCAGCAGGATATGCTACTAATATTCCGCCTCATAACTTAGGAGAAGTAATAGATGCTACCATTCATAGAATTGATAATCCTAATTGTTCTTTAGATACCCTAATGAAATATGTTAAAGGACCAGACTTTCCAACTGGTGGTATTGTTGAAGGTATTAAAGGAATTAAAGATGCTTATGAAACAGGTAAGGGTAGAGTAATTATTAGAAGTAAGTATGCTTTTGAAGGAAACTCTTTAGTAATTACAGAGATACCTTTTGAAGTTAATAAAGCTTTACTTGTTAAGAAGATAGATGATATTCGTCTTGATAAAAAAATAGATGGTATTGTTGAAGTTAGAGATGAGTCTGCAGAAGATGTTAGAATTGTTATTGATTTAAAGAAAAATCTTACTAATGCTAATAAAGAGTTAATTGTTAATTATCTATTAAAAAATACTGATTTACAAATTAGTTATAACTTTAATATGATTGCCATTGTCAAGAAACGTCCTCGTTTACTTGGTTTAAAAGGTGCTCTTGATGCTTTTATAGATCATCAAAAAGAGGTTATTACCCGTCGTAGTCAATTTGATTTAGATCATGCTAAAAGTGAATTACATATCGTTGAAGGACTTATTAAATGTCTATCTATTCTTGATGAAGTAATACGTGTTATTAGAGCATCTAAAAACAAAGCCGATGCTAAAGAAAATTTAGTTAAAGAGTTTGACTTTTCTATGGCTCAAGCAGAAGCGATTGTAACATTACAACTATATCGCCTAACTAATACTGATGTTGTAGAACTAGAAAGTAGAATGGCTACCTTAAGAAAAATAATAGAAGGACTTAGTGCAATACTAGGTAATGCTGAAGTTTTAAAGAAAGTTATGAAAGATGAATTACGTAAAGTACGTAATGAATATGCCTTACCTAGATTAACAGAAATAAAAGATGAAATAACTGATATTAAGATAGATACAACGGTCATGATTCCTAAAGAAGAGGTTATTGTTACTATTAGTCGTGATGGTTATATTAAAAGAACTAGTTTAAAGAGTTATAGTGCTAGTAAAGATGAAAGTACTACTTTAAAAGAAAATGACTACTTATTAGGTATATTTGAAATGAATACTTTAGATACTTTGTTAGTCTTTACTAATTTAGGAAATTTCTTATATATTCCAGTTCATACTATTTATGATTTAAAATGGAAAGAGTTAGGTAAACATATTAGTAATTTAATTCCTTTAGGAGAAGGAGAAGAGGTTATTAATGCTATACCTGTTAAAGAGTTTGATAATAATAAAAATATTATTATATCTACAGCGAATGGTATGATTAAAAGAACAAGTCTTTCTGACTTTAAGATAACTAGAATTACTAAGCCTAGTTGTTGTATTAAATTAAAAGATGATGATAGAGTAGTTAGTGTTATGTTAGATACTTGTGATAATATATTTATAGAAACTAAACTTGGATATGGTCTTTTATTTAATAAGGAAGAAGTTCCTATTGTAGGTATAAAAGCTAGTGGTGTTAAATCTATTAAACTAAAAGATGATAATGTTGTTAGTACTATTAACTTTGATAATCTTGATAATAATTATTTAGTTGTTATTACTGATAAAGGTACTGGTAAAAGAGTTAAATTAACAGAGTTTGAGATTACTAGTAGAGCAAGACGTGGTGTTATGACTATTAGAGATGTTAAGACTAATCCATATAATGTAATTAATGCCTTTATTTCTAATAATAGAGAACATATTGGTCTTAAGAATGGAGAAATTAATATTATAAAAGTATCAGAATTACCTATTGTTGATCGTTATTCTACAGGAAGTAGTATTAATAAAAAAGGTATTAGTGAAGCTTTTCTTTATAAAGATTTTATAGAAAAGAATGATGAAGATAAAGAAAAAAAGCAAATATCACTTGAAGATGTAGATAAAAGATTGATGACTATAGATGACTTTTTGAAATAAGTCGTCTTTTTTTCTTTTTTCTACATATTATTTAATAGGTGATGTTATGTCTAAGGAGAGTTTTAAAGAATTTATTAAAAATAAACCTTATCTTGCTAAAGCTGTATTTGATGGTAAGATTAGTTTTCAAAAATTATATGAAGCATATGATTTGTATGGAGAAGATAGTGATGTGTTTAATAGTTATTTAGATACTAATAGTAATATAGCTACTACTAATAATAAAACTACTTCTTTTAATGAAGTAGTTAATATGTTTAGAAATATGGATCTTGATACTATTCAAAAAGGAGTAACAAGCTTACAGAAAGCAGTTAATTTAGTAGAAGAAATTATTCCTAAACATGATAATGAAAATGTTCCTAATTATAATGAAAGACCTATTAATAGGTATTATGAGGATTAATGCAAGTAGAAACACAAATTAAAATAAAGAGTAAGCCTAATTTATATAGATATTTAAGGGAAAACTCTTATTGGTATAAATATTTAAATAGAACTCCTTTATCACTTTCTTCTTTAGAAGAAGAAATGAAAGAAAGATATAAACTTAGACCTGTTGATAAAATAGAGAATATTTCTAATACAATGAAATTAGTACAATCATTTTTAGATATTATGAGATGATTTTTCTAATTTCTTTTTTTTATCAAAATTTTCTTGTTTATCAGTTATACTGTCATAAATATAATTTAAAGCTTCCATATGATTATCTAAGTTTATATTTCTTTCAATACTATGATATTTCTCCTCTAAGTTATTAGCTCCTTGTTCTGTTAATGGTTCTAATAAGTTATCAAGATAATGTTTTCCTATAATTAGGATACTCCAATCACTTATGCCATCATCATTTATTTTTAATAGTGTGATCGCTTCTTGACAGAAAGGAGTTATACTTAAATAATCTTTAAGGTCATCAGTAATATTTGGATATAAATTTTTTAATGCATTATATCTATTAGCAAGGATAGAACAAGTAGTTTGATTAATCTTTTTAGTTTTCAATTCATCATATAAATCTTTATATAGAAATAAAAATTTATTTATAATATCTTCTTTTAATTCTTTAGTAATAGTATTATCATCACTAATTTTACCTATAAAGTTTTCAGCAGTATCTAAAATAAAGTAATAATTCATCAATGAATAACCTGGTAAATATCTATTTAACATATTAGTGTTTATGTAATTATTAAATCCTAAAGTAGCAAGCGTCTTAGTGTATTCAAAAAAATCTTCATCACGAAGAGCGATAGAAAGTAATAATATTCCTAATCTTTCTTTAGGTAAATCTACATCTATGCCATTTAAAATTTTTATTTCTGTGCTTGGGGCTTTTTCTTGTATTCTATCTTTATATAAAACATTCAACATTCTATAAGCAAGATCTTCATCTATTGTGTCTAATTTTTCCTCAAGCAAATCATTAAGCATTTCAAAATTATCTATGTTTTTATTTATAAAAAACTCTTGTTCTGCTTGTTGATTTAAAATTAATAAATAATCTAATAATTTTTGTTCTTCTTTAGTTAATTCTATTTTTCTCATAATATCCCTCTTGTTTTTATATTATATAACTTATTATAGTAAAATTAAAGAAAAATATGATATATTATTTGTGGGTGTTGTTTATGAAATGGGAAGTTATCTACCAAGAATTACTTCTTGATCTTAATAATTCTATGATAAAATATGAAATAGATAAAGCACTTGATGATATTTATAGTGATAAAGAACTTATTAAACTAATAGAACTTTATCATAAAAATAATTCTGATAGTATTAGATTATCTATTTATAATAATGAAAAGTTTAAGAAATATAAAACTTTAGAAAATGAATTTAATATGTTAATATTAGAATTAAATAAAATATTTTTAAATCTTAGGAGTTCATTATGAAAATAATTAGTGGTAAATATAAAGGAAGAGTATTAAAGGGTTATACTTTAAAAGGTACTAGACCAACTATGGATAGAGTTAAAGAGTCATTATTTGCAAGTATTCAAAATAAAGTTAAAGATAGTGTTTGTCTTGATTTATTTGCAGGTAGTGGTAATCTTGGTATTGAAGCTTTAAGTATGGGTGCGTGTGAAGTTATATTTGTAGATAGAGAATATATGGCTAGTAAAACTATAAAAAGTAATTTGAGTATATTAGATAATAATTTAAATACTACTGTTCTTACAATGGATTATTTAAAAGCTTTAGAAAAACTTTATCCTAAAAAGTTTGATATTATCTTTTTGGATCCTCCATATAAAACTGATTATATAAAGAGATCTTTAGATAAAATAAGTGCTTTAAATATGTTAAATACTTTAGGAATAGTTGTTTTAGAAAGTGATAGTTTAGATAAGTTAAATTATAATTCTTATTATGAAGAAATTAAAACTAAAAAATATGGAGATAAATATATTAGAATATTAAAAAAGAAAGACTAGTTATCTTTCTTTATTTTGAAATAAAAGGTCGTTCCTTTATTCTTTTTGGAAGTTACTCCATAATCATAGTTATGTAATAGTAAAATATTTTTTACAATAGATAGTCCTAAACCAGTACCATAAACATATCTTTTATGATTTTTCTTGCTACGATAATATCTATCAAAAATATGATCATATTCACTTTTTTCTATACCTTTACCACTATCTTTAACCATTATCTTGTAATAATTGTTTTCTTCTTTTACTTCAATAATAACTATTTTATTATCTCCTGTGTAGTTTAGAGCATTATTTAATAAATTATATATTACTTGTTCTATTTTCTTTTGGTCAGCTTTTATTATTAGTTTATCTATGTTTTCATGAATAAATTCTATTTTATAACCATCTTTTTCTATATAAATATTATGATGATTTATTATTTTTTCAATTATTTTTATTAAATCAAATTCCTCTAGTTCTAATTTTTCTAAGTCATTTTCTACTTTAGTTAAAGTTAAGATATCATTAACAAGATTAGTTAAACGATCTGTTTCTTCAATAATTATATCTAAGTTAGAGATAGTTTTTTCTTTATTATTAATATTAATATCTTTAATTAATTCAGCATAAGCTTTAATCATAGTAAGAGGAGTTTTTAAATCATGAGATATGTTAGCCATTAAGTCTTTTTGTAATTCTTCTGTTTTAGATAATTCTTTTTTCATATCATTTAAGGCATTAGTTAAGTCTATAAGTTCTTTAATATCACTATCTGTTTCAAATTTTGTATTCATTTTACCTTTAGATATTAACTTAGCAGCTTTAGATATTTTTATTATGGGATTAGATAATCTTTTAGAAATAAAATAAGCAATTACAATACTTAATAGTAGGACAACAATACTTACAATTATTAGTTGTTCTTCTATAATACTAATAGTAGAATCTAATGGTATTAGAGATGTTGATATAAATATATATAAATTATTACTTAGTTTTGTAGCGGACATTATGCTTTTTTCTTTAGTAAAATTATTAACTAAATTATAAGTTTTAGTATTTTTGTTACTATTAATAAAATTCCTTTTAACAGCTTTACTTCTTAAATTACAGTTACTACTATAAGTAGAGTAGAGATTATCGCCATTAATATTAGTTAGTTCAATACAAACATTTTCACTATATGATACTTTATCTAGTTTGTTATATAAAGAAGTAGAGTCTTCTGTTATTAAGATATCTTTGGCAAGATTTTTTATAGTTCTAGTTTTAGTCCATTCATAATAAGTGTTAAAAAAGATAACTTGGAAGAAAAAGAGAAATATTAATATTACTAAAGAGAAAATAGCTAGGTATTTAAATATTTTAGTAGATAGTTTATTGTTCATCATTAAACTTATATCCTATTCCTCTAACAGTAACAATTAAATCTCTATATTTACCTAGATTATTTCTTAACATCTTAATATGAGTGTCAACGGTTCTATCATCACCATAAAAGTCATAGCCCCAAATCTTACTAAGTAATTGTTCACGAGAGATAGCAATTTTTTTATTGTTGATAAAATACTTTAAGATAAGAAATTCTTTAGGAGTAACATTAATTTCTTTATTATCTATTTTAATAGTATGTTCTTTAAAATTAACAACTAAATTATGATAAGTATATATATCTATTTCTTTTTTAGTTCTCTTTATAATAGCTTTCATTCTAGCGATTAATTCACGGGGAGAGAATGGTTTACATAGATAGTCATCAATTCCTTTATCAAAGCCTTCTAACTTATCTATTTCATCATCTCTTGCTGATAAAATAATAGTAGGTATTCTTTTTTCTTTTTGAATATTATTAAGCAAAGTAAAGCCATCCATTTTAGGCATCATGATATCTAATACCATTAAATCAAATTCTTCATTATTTAATAGTTCTAAGGCTTTAATTCCATTATCTGCTTCTGTTACTTCAAAGTTTTCTTGTAGAGCATATTCTTTAATAACTTCTCTTATATTTTCTTCATCATCTACTATTAAGACCTTATTCTTTTGCATAAGTTTCACCTCTTTTTCCTTATTATACCTTAATTTGATAAATAAGTAAAAGAAGAGAAGAAAATAAAAACTCCATTCTTCCTACATAAACCTTTCAACGTACTAAACGTGAAGCTTCGGATAGAACAGAGTTCTTATATAACAATCATATCATTTTTAATAGTGACTGTCAATGCTAGTATACTCAAAACCATAACTTTTTATGATTAATATTTAGAGCTTTTTTAAAGATAAATGTTAAGTCTTTTCACTTCGCAAAAAGCAATTTTTTGATTTTGCGAAGTGAGAAATGTTTACCTATTTACAAAAAGTGTTTTTTATTATATAATATGTAACACAAAAGGAGTGGGGATATTATATGAAAGATAAAAAAGATAATACAAAACAGATTAAATCTATTGTTAAAAATTTAAAGTTTTATAACACATTGGGGGGCATTGCTTTAGGAGTTACAGGTACAAAATTAGTAGATGCAATGATAGAAGGAGATGTTTTGGGATCTTTGATGAAATTATCAATTTTTTTATGGCCGGCATGTGCATATTATGCTATTAATAAAAGCCTTGATAGAGAGATTGATAATTTATTTAATGAGAAATTTGATGATACTAATACAAAAGATGATAATGATAGTGTTAATAGTTGTAGAGTATATGGGAAAAATAGAAAGTTAAAGTTATAACTTTTTATTTTTTTAGACTTGTTTTAACTTGGTATAAGTTATAGAAAGTTGTAAATATTACATTTAAACTTGTTGAAAAAATAAGCCCCCACATACCTATTTTTAATAAAGAGAAAATAAGTAGGAAGATAGTTCTGATAAGAGTTCCTGCAATAGTTGCCTTAAGTCCCAACCTAGTTAAGCCCATGGCATCTAAACAAGCAGAAAGCGGAGCTTGAATATACTGTAAAATACAAATAGGGGCTAGAAATCTTATATATGAGGCACCTTCAGTAGTGTTGTAAATTATTTGTAAAAAGAATTCTGGAAAAAGGAAAAGAGCAAGGGATGCTGGTACTCCTATTAAAAGAGAGATAAATATTCCTTGTTTTAGTTTCTTTTTAGCATAATCATAATGTTTGTTACTTGTCGCTTTTGATATAATAGGTAGTAAGGCTTGGGATATAGCAAGAGTAAAGAATGAAGGTAGGAGTAATAAAGGCATAACAAAGCCACTAATTATTCCATATTCTGTGATGATAAAATTAGAACTATAGCCTACATAAGTTAGAGTACTTGTTAAAATAATAGGCTCTAAGAAATAACCAAATGATCCGATAAGTCTACTTGCTGTTGAAGGAATACTTATACTCATCGCTTCTTTAGCATAAAACTTATTAAAAGCTAGATCTTGTTTTTTTATAGTAAGATTTTTTGGTAGGAAGAAAAATAAGACTAAAATAGATGATAATTCACTAATAATATTAGAAAGTATAACAAAAGTAACGGCAACTTCTAAACCTTTATTTATAAAGATAGGAACACCTATAATAATTAATATAAGTCTTATAATGTCTTCTAAAACATTAGAGGTGACATGAGGTAGCATTTGTTGTTTACCAAAGAAATAACTTCTTAAAATACTTGAGGTACTTGTAAGAGGTAAGACTACACATATTGCAAGAATTGGTAGTAAAGCTCGTTCTTCATGGAGAAAATTAAGGGCAAGGGTTGGAGCGATTATAATGACAAAAGATATTATTAATATATTTATAAATAAAGAAATTGGTAAAAGAGAAAATAATAGTCTTTTATTATTTTTAGAGTCTTCTGCTATTAGTTTTGATAAAGCCGTAGGGATACCAAATTGACATAGACCTATTAATAGTGAAAAAGTAGGTAATACTAACATATATAGACCAATACCAACGCTACCCATTAGTCTACTCATAACTATTTTTATAATCATTCCTAGGGCTTTTGTTAAGAAGCCTCCTACTATTAAAATAATTGTTGATTTGATAAATGTTTCCTTTTTCATACTATAATATATGATTTGTAAATTTAAATAATATGTAAATATTTGTTCGTAAAATTTTGTCAAAATGTGTTGTAAAATATTTGTAAAAAATTCTGTAAAATTTAGTGTAACTACTTTTTTAATATTAAAGACTATGCTAAACTTAATTTACAAGTGTAGTTGAGGTGATTAATATGGGTAATGATATATTAGAGTTTTTAGCGACAAGAGAGGTTATTATAGTTTTAGTTATATTAGGAATTATAATAGCAGTTTATGTTGTTTTATGGTTTATAGAATATATGAAAAGGCATGAAGAGAAAAAGAAGTTGCAGAATAATACAATGGAATTAAATAAATTAGTTAGAGAAGTTCATAATGAATTAAAAAAAGAAGAGAAGAAAGTAGAGAGTGTTAAAGAAGTTAAAGAAGAGAAGACTGTTAAAATAGAAGCTGAACCTATTAAAGTAGAACCTACTGTTGTAGAGGAACCTAAAATAGAAGAAGAGCCTATAAAAGAGGTTGTTATAGGTAGTGATGCAGTTAGTTCTGTTGAAGTTAAACCTACTATTATAGATGTTAAAGAAGATAATGTTGTTAGTAATGATAGTTTAAAATTAAATGATAAATTTGAAGAGAAAGTAGAAATAGTTGAACCTAGTGTTATTACCCCAGTAGATGCACCTAAGAATGAAGAAGAAGTTATTAAATATAAAGATGAAGTATATACAAAGACAGAAGCTCAACAAGAGTTAGAGAGAATTACAGAAGAGTTAAGAAAGATAGAAAATGAAGAAAAAGAAGAGAATATAGAGCTTACTAAGTATGAGACTGAACAAGAAGAGAATGCTATTATTAGTTTAGATGAGTTAATTGCTAAAGGTAAGACTATTACTGAACAAAATGAGGTTACACAGTATCAAGATGATGGTAATGAACCTATAAGTATTAGTGAATTAGAAGAAAGATATAGAAATAATAAAGAAGATATAGAAGTATTAGAAGTAGAAGAAAAAGAAGAGAAGAAGAATAAATTATCTATTGATGATTTCTTAAATGCTAAGTTAGGTAATAATAATAAGACTACTACTACAGTAGCTTATAGTCAAAGTAATAGTACTTATCATCCTAGTCCTATAATTAGTCCTATTTATGGGATAGAAGAACCTGTAAAGAAGAATACTACTTTAGAGTTAGAGAATACTGCTAACTTACAGAAGTTTGATGATGAGATTAGAAAGACTAATGAATTCTTAAATAAATTAAGAGAATTACAGGAGAAATTAGATTAGAGAGAAGGTAAAAAATATGAGAATAGAGTGTTTACAATGTGTTACTTGGGGGGGGGGCAGTTTAGTAAATATTTAAGTAATAAAATTACTTTCTTTCATAGTGTAAGAAGAATAGAGTAGTGTTTTATTCTATTCTTTTTTTGTGTAATGAAAGTGAGGTAATTATGAAGAGATTATTGTTAGAAACAAGTTTTAGTAAAATTTATATGATTGGTATGATACTAATAACTTTATTAGTAGTAGGAGGATACTTTTCTTATGCAATGTTTACAGTAACAAAAGAGAAGAGTAATGCAATTAGTATAGTAACTGGTAATTTAACTTATGAACTGTTAATAGATGGAGAAGAAGGAAATACGTTAACAGTACCATCTAATACAGTAAAGGATTTTACAATTACCTTAAGTAATATTAATAATAGAATAGCAAGATTTAATTTTTATTACATTGGAGACTTAGCCTCTAATACAAAAGTAGGTTATATAGCAGAAGAAGAAACAAATACCTTACCAGATGAGAAAGGAATAAACTTAGAAAAAGCAGATACAACAGGAAGCAGTAATACTTATATAATAAGAGTAATAAATAATTCAGGAAAAAGTGTAACAGTTAATTTAGGAGTAAGTGTAGGACTAGATTATAACGATTTAAGTCTACCAGAAAAAGGCCATTTATTTGAAGAGATAACACATAAAGGAGAAGTAGGAACAGTAGTATTAAGTAATATAAGTAAAGATAATATATACGATGATGGAGTAGATACTTTTACTACAGGACAGTATCCTAACAATTACGTCTGGTATAGTGGAAAATTATGGAGAGCGGTGTCTGTAAATAATGAAGAGAAGACAGTTAAGTTAGTAACCCAGTGGAATATAAGTGCAATTCCATATAATGCAAGTGGAAATACGTCTTTTGAAGGAAGTTATATGGAAGTTTCTACAATACTCTAGGTAGTTTAGATAAAACAATTACGACTATCTAATCAATAAATCACTATGTTAATTATTCAATTTTCTTTGTCATAAACACCTAGATTTTGATTTTTTGAACGGTGAAAAAAATCAAAATCGGGGCTTCACCCCATTAGGGTATTGTTTAATATATTAAAATTAAAAAGTGTTATCAGTATTTAAAATTTACTGGTAACACTTTTAATCTATACCTTTAAAAAACTCTATAATTGGAACATCTAATTTTTTAGATAATACAT